>DATKIS010000144.1:0-3495 GCA_035543975.1 Pyrinomonadaceae bacterium | reverse complement strand
TTTGGTATTTTTCTCCTCAACGTCGCTATTTGCATCGCGCATCAGAAACGCTATCTGCGTCCCGTCCGGAGACCAGGCAAAATTTCCCGCGCCACTTTTGACGTCGGTGAGTTGTTCCGCCTCGCCGCCAATCAATCGAAGCACATACAAATTACTCTTGCCACTCCGACTGGAAGTAAACGCAAGCATTTTGCCATCAGGTGACCACTGCGGGTTGTCCGACGACTTCTCTGCATAGGTGAGCTGCACCTGTTCGCTGCCATCGGTGTTGGCCAACCAGATTTGCGAAACAAACTCGCTCTTTTCCGGGGTCATCACTGCTGAGTTCACCGTGTAGACAACCTTCTTGCCATCGGGCGACACGCGCACGGCGCCAATTGCGTTGACCTTCATTTCCAATTCGGGGGTCCAGCGCGATTGAGCATTACAATTAAGAGACAGCGAGAACAAAACTAAAGGCAGCAAGGCAAAGGCTGTCACGTTTCGGGGGCTGCAACTTCGCATCGAGTCTTTCCTCCTGATCAAAGTCTATTCGCGCGGCTTCGTATGATTTTGTTGGTCCCCTTTTGTTTGGGATACAATCGAGCAACGAATCACACGAAAAGCACGAAATCCAAACTAATCTTTCTTTTCCGCTTGGAGCAGAATCTGAGCCACATCGTCGCGTTTGTTTTTCGTTGCCCAAGCGGCCGCGGTCATTCCGTCCTCGTCTTTAAGTCTGGCATCCGCGCCTTTTTCGAGTAGCAACCGGGCTGCTTCCTCATGGCCGAAAACACCCGCCCACATCAAGGGCGTCCCTCCAAGCTTGTTCTTGATATTTGGATTTGCCCCGGCGGCAAGCAGTATTTCGAGCATCTTCACATTGCCGCGCCGTGACGCAAGATGGAGCGCTGTGTCGCCTTCGGCGTCCTGGAGATTGACTTGGGCCTTCCGCACTATCAGTTTCTGCACGATGTCCTCTCGGTCGCGGGACACGTAGCTCATCAGAACCGTTGTACCGATCGAACCCTGGGCATTCACATCGAGGGTCGGCTGGCTCAACAAGACATCTGCGACCTCATCCTGTTTATTTTGCAGAGCGCGCAGAATCGCGGTAAACCCGGCCTTATCACGCTCATTGACACCTGTACCACCCTTCAGCAGCACCTTGACGATTTCGATGTCGCCATGGGTTGTCGCCGCAACCAGCGCCGTGGCTCCGCTTTCCGCCTCCTTTGCATTCGGATTGATCCCGGCCGCGAAAAACGCATTAACGGCGATCACGTCATTCGCCGCTGCGGCCGAAAGAAACGACTTCTCATCGAAGGTATAGCCACGCAGCTTCAGGAACTGCTGAGCCTGACCGGGGTTGGGCTTGTCGGCTGGAGGCGAACTGCAGCCAACCAAGACCAACCCGAGGCAGACAAGAAGGATTTGCGAACATGTTCGGTTCATGAAAGTCGTTCGTAATCCACTTCAACTTGCAAGTAAGGTCCGATTCAGACGAGGAGATCCACTAATTCCACTAAATAACACTAACTCTCGGTTGGGCGTTTTCGTGTGATTTGGTGGCTCGTCATCGTACGTGCGCATTTATCGTTTACAAGGGGCAACTACAGCTCGAGTTATCCGCACCGGCTTATTCGGTTTTTCGCCATCCGTGTCAGCGTGATTAATGTTGTCAGCGACTTCGATTCCTTTGGTCACCCGCCCAAACGCCGAAAACTTTCCGTCCAGATGTTGGCCAGCGCTGATCAGGATAAAGAAGCTAGTGGTTGCGCTGTTTGCTTCGTCCGGCCGCGCCATTGAGACGATCCCTCGCTCGTGCTTGATCAAGCCTGGCTCGTCAGGCAGTTTCCGCGACATTCTTTTGGACAGCTCAACTCCCCATTTTTCGCCCGTAGAAAGATTTCCGCCCTGAATTACGAAGTCTTTAACTATGCGACTGAAGGTCGTGGTATCAAGAGCCCCGGTTGCGGCCAGGTTTAGGAAACTACGCGCATTCTCTGGCGCAGCATCGGCCAGCATCTCAATCTCAATTGCACCGGCTTCGGTTTCGAGGGTGACACATTGAAGCGCCATCTTCTCAACGGGTGCGCCATCGAAAGGGTCAGGCTTAGTCACCACCGCTTCGGCTGGGCGGGCGTTGGCCTTTTTAGAAACTCCGCTTGGTGGTTCCGAATTGACCGGCTGCTGAGCGCTCGCAAAGATGGCGCACGACACGACCAGAAGCATCGAGGACAAGAGAGGTTTAGGTACGTTCATCTTGAAGACAAAGAAGAATTCTTGTTTCGTGGTGCTTCGTGGATCGTTCCTAATCGCGTACAGAAGAGACGATCTACGAACTAACACGAAGCACCACAAAATAAGACGCCTTTGGCGCCAGACCTTATCACAGCATTCGCGCGGCAGACAGCCATTGTCCACCATCCACAACCAGCATTGCACCATTAATGAAACTGGCTGCGTCTGAACAGAGAAACAAGGCCGCCTTCTCGATGTCCCGGATGCGACCAAAGCGCCCAAGCGGAATATTTTTCCGCAGTTTTTCTTTGAAGAGCTCGGGCACCAGGCGGGTCATTCCCTCAGTATCCTCGATGGGTCCGGGGGCGATCCCATTCACGCGAATACCATAACGACCCCATTCGACCGCCAGATTTCGCGTGAGCGCGTCCACACCGGCTTTCGCTGCTGAAACGTGCAGCTGCATCGGCGTACCAAGGTAATGAAGCGTAGCGCTGATGTTCAGGATCTGGCCCTTATGTTCCTTCAGCTGCGCAAAAGCCGCCCGGCAAACGTTGAAGGTTCCCTTGAGATCGATATCCACCACGGTGCCAAACCCGTTTGGCGACAGTGATTCGGCGGGAGCCAGGAAATTCCCTGCGGCGCCGTTAACCACAATGTCGACTTTACCGAACCGTTCACTGGTAGCCTGCAATGCTTGCTCGACTTGTTCAAAGTTGCGCACGTCAGCCACCACTGGAAACGCCTCGCCCATCCCGGGGTCCGCGGCGCGGGCATCATTGATGGCTTTGGCAGCTGGTTCGAGGTGGTCAAGTTTGCGGCTCACCAGCGCTACGTTTGCGCCCGCTTCCGCCAAAGCACGGGCTACACCGCCAGTGATGCCGGTGCCGCCGCCCGTTACAAATGCCACGCGACCGCTCAGAATTCCGTCGACGAAGATATTTTGGTTCATAAGTTTTTATGGAGCGCAGGCATCCAGCACTGCTTCGTGGCGCCGGAGGCTCGCCGGTCCTAACAAGATTCTGACAGATGTAGATCAGAGTACCGACATTTAATGAAATCGAGCGCGCTTCCCAGCCGGACGACGGCGGGCAGGATGCCTGCGCTCCGGGTTAACCACCCGCAATAAATGGCCGTGACTGGACAATATAGATCTGCCCCTTCATATATGCCCACTCGATATCTTGATCACGGCTGCCAAACACGCGTCTAATCGCTGTGGCTGCACTCACCAGCCTGCGAATCACATCGTCAGTTAATACCACTCGCTCG
>DATKIS010000143.1:0-3537 GCA_035543975.1 Pyrinomonadaceae bacterium | reverse complement strand
ACCAACTACCGTATTGAAGCTCAACTCATTCCGGAGCAGCACATGCTGCGGGCCGGCGCCGATATCACGGTCATCCCACTCGAGGCCACGCGCTCGCTCCTGTTCGAACTAAACGGCTCGTTGCATGTCGAAACTATTGAGCGAGATGGCAAGCCCCTGACTGGGTTTGTGCAGGATTCCGTTGGGGTTGGCTCACTGGGTCCGAGTGTCAGAGTGGACCTCGGTCAGGTGGTCCCGGCGAATCAACCTATCACTCTTCGGTTCCGTTGGAGTGGGGCTTTGCAGTCGCCCGAAGGTGGACCATTGGCTACCAAGCGTTTGGCCTATGTTGGACCTGAGGGCTCGTATCTGATGTATGCCTCGCGCTGGTTTCCGTTTCACGACTATGCTGCGGACCGATCAACGTCTGACATCACCCTGATAGTTCCGGCCGGTCTTCAGGTCGCGGGTACGAGCGATGATCCGGTGACCGGACAGTCTTCGCCCAAAGAGGGCGCCGTGAGGTTTCGTTTTGTACATCGCCAACCGGTATTAGTCGGAAACTTTGCTGCGGGCCAATACATTAACCGCCCCCGGCGTTTTGGAAACCATGAGATTCAGTTCTTTGCCAAGCCTGGCAGCGAAGGTCGCATCGATGGCTATGCCGAGCTGATGGGCCAGGTGTTGGAGTTTTACTCTAAGCAGTATGGGGCTCCCCTGGTCGGCTCGCGTTTGGTCGTGGTTCAGGTTGATGACGATAGCCTTGATACTTACTCCGGACCGGGAATCATCTTTTTGGCTTCAAGGCTTTTCGACTCGTCGCGCTCGATTCCTGAAGAGAAGCTCGCTCGTGAGGTGGCCTATCAATGGTGGGGGCAGACTGTCGGGTTAAAGTCCTTCGACGATTCCTGGCTTTCGCAGGGCCTGGCTGAATGGAGCGCCTTCGCTTTTCGTGAGGCGCGTCTGACTGGCGGACCATTGGAAGCGGCCCAGCGTGAACAACAGGAGCGCGCCCTCACGTTTGAACAAACAGCGTCGATTGCCCGGGCTCCGGGCGCGTTAGATGATCAATCAGCGGCATATCAGTCCATCGTTTTCCACAAGGGCGCGATGGTTTTCCGAATGCTGCGCGAGACGTTGGGCAACGAAAAGTTTGATCGATTGCTGCGAAATTACCTCGAGCAGTATCGCGGAAAGAATGCGGACATCGACAATTTCGAGAAGTTGGCTACGCAAATTGCCGGTGAGAACATGCGCTACTTCTTTGCGCAATGGATTGAAGGGACCGGGGTGCCGGAGTTTACGGTCGACTATCAAATCATTCGTACCCGCGCCGGAAAATTTCGGACGCGTGGGACGGTAAAGCAAACTCTGGAAACCCTGCGCATGCCGGTGCAGTTGATGTTACGCGCGGAAGGCGATAACCAGACGATCGTGTCCCGGATTGAGGGCCGGAGTGAGGACTTTGATTTCGAATCAAATGGGCAGCCGCTCGAAGTGGTAGTCGATCCAAACTACAAAATCCTGCGCATGTCGGAAGATTTGCGCGTCTCGATTATTGCCCGCCGCGGCATCGAACAGATGAAGGAAGGTCTTTACGCCGAAGCCCAACAGCAGTTTGAAGCGGCGTTAAAGCTGGACCGTTCGAATTCGTGGGTCTACTACAATCTTGGCCTGCTCTTTCTCGAGCAACGTAATTGGCAACAGGCACTCGACAACTTTGAAGCTGCGCTCAACGGCACGCTGAAGCCCTCGTGGATAGAGGTGTGGGCCCGCATCAAGCGGGGGAATGCCTACGACGCCAAAGGTGAGCGCAACCGGGCCGTCTCTGAATACAACAAGGCGGTGACCTCCGGGATCAACTATGACAATGCGTTGACGGTGGCTAAGAAGTTTCTGGCTACGCCGTTTGATCCTAAAGCATCACAATCCGCGGAACTCATCGCTCCAGGAAACTAGCGCAGACAGGTGTCTAGAGTCCGACCGGCTATGCCCGAAAAGTCGGCGAAGCCGATGAATGAAAGTAGCCCACCGATTCATCGGTGGGATCGGTTAGAGCTGAGAACCCCAGTCCGTGAAACGGACGGCTGAATCACAAAGGTCTTGAATCGCCGGCAGTCTATCAGTCGTCCGCTCACGGACTCCAAAATCGCTCCGGACCGACTACCCAGCACTGAAAGTGCTGGGCTACTCTCACTCGTCCGCTTCGCGGACTGAAGCCAGAGGCGACTTCTCGGGCAAAGCTAGTCCGACCTTTAGGTTGCCGCTGCCCAAACACGCAAGCGACAGTTTGTCCTCAGAGCGCTCGATTATCACCAAAGGAGAACGAACTTGAGTACCCCGCAAAAGAAAGTCGAACCAATTCCAGCTGAATATCCGGGCGTGACGCCCTATCTCGCGGTCAGCGATGCCGCTGCAGCAATCGAGTTTTACAAGACTGGGTTTGGGGCGACGGAGTTGATGCGGCTGCCTGGGCCCGATGGGAAGATTGGGCATGCCGAGGTAAGAATCGGTAAGGCGATGGTAATGCTGGCCGATGAGCATCCGGATACAGGTCACATCAGCCCCAGCACCCTCGGCGGCTCGACAGTCAAACTGCACATGTATGTTGAGGACGTTGACTCGTTTTTCGAGAAGGCTGTTGCTGCTGGGGCGAAGGTATTGATTCCAGTCGCGGATCAATTCTACGGTGACCGCGCAGGTAGACTAGAGGATCCGTTTGGGCATGTTTGGCTGGTGTCGACTCATGTAGAGGACGTTTCACCTGAGGAGATGCAGCAGCGTATGGATGCGTATTCCAAGGGACAGCAGTGATCTTTAGAAAAGGGATAGGGGAAAGGGGAAGAGGGGAAAAGGGTCAGTCACTGGTCCCGGCTTGAGGCATGGTCAATTGCTTTCGGTGGTTGAAGACAGCAGTTAACACATACACTCGCGGGACGAGCTCAATCCCCATTTGCCAAACAAGTAGGTCCTCGACAGTTCGTACCCTCCGTCGACTTTCCATTAGCTAATCCTTTCCAGGGTGAAAGGCTCAATTAGCGGTCACTTCGACTCTACGCGATTTCCTATTCCCCTTTCCCCTTTCCCCCTCTTGCCCTTTTCAATAGCCGGCTCTTAAACCTACCTGTCAGCGATGTGGCACATAGGTCAGCCAGAAATAAACGGCCTGCACCACGCCAATAAAGAACCCAATCACGGCCCCGAAGAGTTCAATCGTCTTCAGGTGCTGCTGCGCCACTGACAACACCAGCGCCTCGAGCTTTTCAATCGGATACTCCGAAACTTTATTGCGGACCAGCCCGCCGACGTCAAACTCCGCAATCGCGGTCGGCAGCCGTTCGCGCGCGGCTGCGGTTATTCGTTCAACCAGTGCGGCCCGGGCCCGTTTCATCGAATGTTCGGAGATGTGGTCACCGAGCCGGCCAATCGGCTGGATCAGCAGACGTTCTATTTGCGAACTCAGGATTGAGTTGATGGTGTTGGCAGTGTCGTCGCGTGCCAGCAGCCCAATCAAACTACGGGTGAGAAACTGCTTGGCGTGCAGGATCGCTTCAGGGT
>DATKIS010000142.1:0-12063 GCA_035543975.1 Pyrinomonadaceae bacterium | reverse complement strand
GTTGACTACGGGCACGCCCAGAAACGCGGCTTCGCGAATACCCACACTGGAGTTTCCCACCAGACAACTACTGTTGTGGATGAGCTTGAGAAAATCGGTCGGGGTCATGTTTTTGAAGAAGTGGATATTCGCCGGATGTTCGTGTTCGCGAAACGACCGCATCGCATTCGAAGTCCCATCCGAACCGGCATCCACGTTTGGCCAGAACCACAAAGCAGGCAGGCCTGAGTCTTTGACCGCATGCAACGTTTCCACTACGTGCTGTCGCGCCAGTTCATACTCGGTGGTCACCGGGTGCTGCATTACCACGATGTACTTCCCGTCAAGTTTGACCGATTCTCCCACGCCTCCATAAGCTTCGAAGGGGTCGAAATTGAGCGACGGATCCTTCAGAATCTCGGCCGCCAAATCGATCGACGGACAGCCGGTAACAAAAACTGTGGCCGGGTCTTCACCCATCTTGAGTACCCGCTCACCCGCTTTGGCAGTAGACACGAAATGCAGATCCGATAGTTTAGTAACGGCGTGACGCACTCGTTCGTCAATCGAGCCGGTTACTTCCCCACCCTGCGCGTGAGCCACCGGAATATTCATGTACGAGGCAGCCACCGCCGTCGCCAACGTCTCGTAACGATCTGCAATGGTGACTACTACGTCAGGCCTGAGGTTATCAAGGACCGTCGCCAGTTCCAGCAAGCCCAGTCCGGTCGTCTTAGCCATGGTCGCCAGGTTCTCGCCTTCGAGCACCATGTAAACGCGCGCGGCTATGTCAAACCCGTCTTCTTCAATGTAACGAGCGGCGGTGCCGTAGCGGTCAAGGAGCGCAGACGCGCCCACGACGAGCTGCAATTGCAGCTCGGAGTGAGACTGGATCGCCTGGAGCGCCGTCTTAATTCGGCTGTAGCTGGGCCTCGCGGTCACGACCACACACACCTTGCGCGGCATCAGCTTGAATACTCCAAATCGTCTGCGAGTAGCATCTCGTTGCTGGTCACGTTTCTTTTCAGAGTAGCCCCAATCAATTCCGGCAAACGCGCCGCCGGAATTCCCGTCCCGGGTTTTTTTGAAGTCAGGTGCTCTTCGCGCAGGATGGTCCCAGCCGGCAATTCCATTCGAGCGAATATGCTCTTGGTAAACATCTCGCGCAAGGGCACCAGCTCCACGGCTATAGCGTCCTTATCAAGGTCGTGGGCCATTATTCGTTCAATGTAGCGAATGCCCTCAACCAACTGGCGCAATTCAACCGATGTCACAGATACCGGGACATCCGGTCCGAACGATTCCCGACTTAGGGTAACGTGCACCTCAACCACGGCAGCTCCCAGGGTGGCGGCGGCCAGGCCCGGAAAAATCGTTCCAGAGTGATCAGAGAGGCCCACCACACAGCCGTAGCGATTGCGAAAAAACTCGAGCAAGTTAAGGCCGATTCTCTCCGGCTGGGAAGGATATTCCGAGGTACACTGCATAACCGCGAAGGGCACATTTGAGCGTTTGATTAGATCCACCGCCGCATCAATCTCTGTTAACGGACTCATTCCGGTTGAGAGCATGATCGGCAATCCGGTCTTTATTAAGGCCTGAAGAAACCGGACATTCCCCACCTCGCCGGAAGCTACTTTCCATGCCCGCACGCCTACTTGCTGCAACAACTGGACAGCTTCGATCGAGAAGGGCGAACTTAGAAAAATCAGGTTCCGCTCGTCTGCATGATCTTTGAGTCCCTGCCATTGCGGTTCACTAAACTCCATGCGTTTCCAGTAGTCATAACGCGTGGCGTCTTGCGAACTAAACTTGATCCTCCAGGGTTCACTCGGGCTGCTTTCCGCCGCGGCAATATGCGTCTGAAACTTAACGGCATCAGCGCCCGCCTCGGCAATCGCATCGATGAAGGCGTGCGCCATACCTAAACTGCCATCGTGGGCCTGGGCTACTTCCCCAATAACCAGAGAATGACCTTTCCAGAACTCGCGACCATCAATCACGAGCGAGCCAGCTGCCTCAGCTTTCTCCTTCATCGATGATGGATGTGTGGAATTGAAGCTCAAGATTGATGCTTGCTCTCACCGTAGTAATAGAGTTTAAAGATGCTGCCGTACAGCTTGAGCAAGACTCGTTTGACCACAGAGTTCTCCCGGATCCGCAATCTCAGTCTTTGCATCGGCAAAGAGGAGCTGGACGAGCGCGTGGCGCCGCTCACGTTTACAGAGTAGTCTGCCGCCACTTGTCGCCACTTGTTCGTCAGCAGATTGCCCAGATGAAAAACAAACTGTGAGCCCGTGGATAATCTCATGTAACCGGCCCGATCGATCTTCTCATCAAACTCCAGCTCGGCTCGGCCCAGTGCCAGGGTGGCCTGCATTGGACCAAGCTCACTTAAAACGCTTTTCCGGGCCACAAACTGGAAATGGTGTGCCCCCACATAGGCTTGTACGCCTCGATGCGTGAGCTTAACGTCTTCGAGATGTTCAGTCTCTTTCAGGTAAGCGTCGAAAGAACGACCTACCCCTTCGCAAAGACTGGCAATGACATCCTCGGGAATCAGGCGACCCTTCTCGATTTTTATGTCCGGATTTGCCTGGGCCTCTGCAATCGTACTCTTAGTGGCCCAATCCATGAGGTGGCGCGCCGGCAAGCCATTGACTATGCCGACCCGGGGGAACGTTTTCAGTATGTCCAGATGCGCTTCAAGCCAGCCCGGAAAGAAAAAGGCGTCGCCATCCGAATAAGCAATGTACTCGCCTGGCGCTGCGCCAAATATAAAATTCAACGCCGCCGGCTTTCCAATATTGCTCCCCGCCAGGGCCAGATACTGGATTCGCCCATCACGTTGTTCAGCCTGGAGAAAATCCACGATCGACTTCGCGCTACCGTTGTCAAAAACAAAAACATCGTGGTCGGGAGTAGTGTTCTGATAAACAGATTGTAAGCAGAGCCTCACGACGTCCAGGCCGTCTTTGAAGTAGCCGCTTTCAAAAGGCACATAAACCAAAAGAGCCACGGTGACCGGAGCCGGAGCCTTGGCCGCAATCGCATGCTTGGACGGATTTGTTCCAACCCTCATGATCTATTTCAGACCCAACTACTAACCAGCGTTGGTGGGACGCGGCAACTCGTTCCAGGAATGATTAACGATGAACGGGCCGTGCTTTCTCTTGATGGGAACCTTTCCCGCACCGTAAAAATCTGACTCCACCACCAACATTTCCAAAACATCTTTAATGCAATCACTTGGTTCGCCGTTAACCGAAGACCACAAGTCGATGATGTAAGTATCCGCTGCCAGTGGCAGACTCGGAACCCGGCAACTTAGCGTTCCCGTCCCGCTCAGGGTTTCAAAATTCTGTCCAGTTAAGTGGGAAGAAAGTGTAATCAAGACCGGTCCGTAGAGATCGCGGATTATCACTTGAGCCAGAATGTTTCGCAACTTCTCGCCTGGCGGGACCACATACTCAATCATGAAGGTCGCCTCCTTGCCGGACACCAGGCTATCAACCGAAGTGCCGGCGCCATTGGTTAGCCAGACACGTGAAAATCGAAACCGCCCGTCACCGATGCGGTCCGTCCGTTGCTCGAGATTCGCTTCTTGTTTTTTGAATGACGAATGCAGATAAGATGAAATCACAGTGGCGGTCGGCCCCTGCTCTCTCAATCGTCCGGCATCCAGCCAAACTGCTCTATCGCAAAGGCTGGAAACCGCCGGCATATTGTGACTGACAAATAAGACCGTCCGACCACCCTTGGCTATGTCGTTCATCTTACCCAGGCACTTCTTCTGAAAGGTGGCATCGCCGACCGCCAGGACTTCATCTACTACCAGAATCTCCGGCTCCAGATGTGCGGCCACCGCAAAGGCCAAGCGCACGTACATTCCCGAGGAGTAGCGCTTGACCGGGGTGTCGATAAACTTGTCGACTCCGGCAAAATCCACAATCTCATCAAACTTTCGTTCGATCTCTTTGCGGGTCATTCCCAGAATAGCCGCGTTAAGATAGATGTTCTCGCGCCCAGTCAGCTCCGGATGAAAGCCGGTGCCCACCTCCAATAAACTGCCCACGCGTCCATGCATTACGGCTCGACCGGCCGTCGGCTCGGTAATTCTGGAAAGGATCTTCAGCAGGGTTGTCTTACCTGCACCATTGCGGCCGATAAGGCCTAACACCTCGCCTTTTTTGACTTCAAAGGAAACATCCCTTACGGCCCAGACATCTTCCGTTCGAGCTACCTTCTTTGCGTCAGGCCCGACTCCGCGGCGCAAAGTCGCCATGATGTGATCGCGCAAAGTATCGTGGCGATGATGAGCCGACTTGATGCGGTATTTCTTAGAGAGTCCTTCGACCTGGATGGCAATTTGGCTCATTGAATCACTGTTGCGGAACTAAGGCGGCTAAATAAAGTAATGCAGTTGTCGGCCCACCGGGGTGACAACCCAAACGCCGACCCGGTAAGTGCTGACCGCCGCGTATCACTAGTCCGTTTTCACCAACCACTGAAAACGACCATAGGCATCCCTAGTGTACGACGCTAAATCCACGTACCGGAAATCATGCTCGCGAATCCATCGCGTTGCCGCTTCGCGAATATTCCGCTTGTGAACATCGTCAAGGATGAGGGTGGCATTTGGCGCCGCGAATCTCGTTAAGTGTTCGAAAGCCTCCACCCTCTTCCCAGAGTTGCCCAGGTCGTGCAGGATCAGATCGGCAGTTATCTTGATGTCGGAGCGCAACAGGTCGTCCCACAGAAACAGATTGCTGGTGGAGAGCTGGTGGGATGAGAGAAAGTCTTGAGTTCGATCGAGCCAAAGCTTGTCGTCGTCCACCGAGTAAACCTCGGCGGCCTCGGCCTGCTGATAGCGGCGCAAGACGTAAGAACTGAATCCCGAGCCCAGATCCAGAACGACCTTAGGCTGCGTCTTTACACAAACAAAGTATAGAAAGACCGCCAACTCCAGCGAGACCGCGGCCACTGGCGAAGATATGTTCTCAACATAGACGCGGTATTCCTCTTCGAAGATCGCTTGAATCGACTCGCGTTCCTTTAACCAGTCGGCAAGGTATGACGGCGCGGCCGCGGTATGTCGCCGCGAAAATCTGGCCGTTTTGGCCCTTGCGAGGAGCCGTGAGAAAGAAGCTGGGTTAAGATTCATCTAGATCACGTCCGCAAAATCACGTTCCATTCGTTTGAAATAGATCAACCCCGTCGCCAGCAGGACCAGTACGATCACGGCGCTGGTAATCAAAGCGCTCAACGACGGGCGATGTCTTCCCAGCAGGGCCCAGCGAAATCCCTCGATAACTCCAGCCATGGGATTCAAACTGTATAACAACTGCCAGCGTTGCGGCACGATACTCATGGGATAGGCTACGGGAGAAGCATACATCCAGAACTGAAGCAAAAACGGTATGGTGTGGCCCACATCCCTAAACCTCACATTAAGGGGTGACAACCATAACCCCACCGCCAGCGCCGTGGACATCGCCAGCATGAGAAAGAGCGGCAGCGCCAGCATGCTCCACCCCGGCGAGATGCGAAACCAGACCATCATGGCCGCAAGCACCACCAGGGAAATCAGGAAATCCACTAATGGCGTGGTCACCGATGCCAGCAAAATAATCAAGCGCGGAAAGTAGATTTTATTAATGAGATTGGAACGTCCCACCAGGCTGGTCCCGCTGGCCCCAACCGCGTGGGCAAAGTAAGTCCACGGCAGCAAGGCGGTGTAAGCAAAGACAGGATATGGCACGCCGTCCGAGGGAATCTTGGCAAAATTCCCAAACACCACCGTGAAGATGGCCATGGTCATCAAGGGCTGCAGCACGGCCCAGCCGGCACCAATCAGCGTCTGTTTGTAACGCACTTTGACGTCACGCCAGACCAGAAAGTAAAGCAGCTCCCGGTAATTCCAAACACTGGCCAGATCCAGGCGAAAGAGTCCGCGGCTTGGCTGAATGGTGACGACCTGATCCACAGTGCTGCCAGTTGGTCCGGAGAGACCCAATGGGGATGGTGATCCTGTTTCATTAGACATTATCAAAGGGCGTATCTCGGACCAGGGAAACCAATCCAGTAGTTTCCCAAAATTCTACGAAATGAATTGCAGACCCTGAAAGCGACTGAGAGGAGGGTGAAACGTATGCAGAATCTACGAGAGGAAAGAGCCAGCCCGGTGCCGGTAGAGATCATGAATATCGTTTAAGCCGCTTCCCACCATTTGAATTGCCAGCAAAACACCGGCGGTTTCTCAGGCGAATCAACGACTCAGTAATCCCCGGAACGATAATAATAGTAGTAATCGTTCTCCCGCATATCCATGTTGTTGAGCACCACGCCAAAGATCTTCGCCCCCACATTCGACAACTCCTGGCGCGACCGGCGCAGGACGTCGCGGGTACTCTTGCCTCCGTGAACAACCAGAATCACTCCGTCCACCAGCGTCGAGATGATGACCGAATCGACTACGTTCATGAGCGGCGGCGAATCAATCAGGATATGATCATACTTGTCGCTCACTATCCGCAGCATCTCCTTCATCCTGTCAGAACTGATTAGCTCAGCCGGATTAGGGGGCGGTGGACCACAAGGAAGGAGCCAAAGGTTTGGCTTATCCAAAGCCTGAATTAAGCCCTCTACCTTTTCATCGCTGGATAAGTATAAAGACAGACCACGTGAATAATCGACATCAAACGCCTTGTGCGCGGTCGGCTTACGCAGGTCACAGTCAATGATGAGAACTGAGGCGCCCAGTTGGGCCAGCGATAACGCGGTGTTGATTACCGTGGTGGTCTTTCCCTCACCAGGCTGGCCACTGGTCACCAGGATTTTCTTGGGCCGCCGACCCGCGGTGGACATCAGTACCGACGTGCGCAGCCCACGATAGGATTCAGCGGCGAAGGAGCGGGCGTCGAGCGCAATCAGCTTGGATGACCCATTGTGCAGCTTGATCCCTACATCGGCTTCGGTCGATTCTGGTAAAAGGTGGCCGTTATTCTTCGACTTTCGAAAAGACCGTTTGTGCCAGGGCCCCAGAGTTATCGTGGGTATCACTCCCAGCACCGGCAATTGCGCATAGCGCATTACGTCCTCGGAACTCTTGACCGTGTTGTCCAGATACTCGAGGAAGAAAACCAAACCCACGCCCGCCGCCAGACTCAATAGGAAAGCAATCAATATCGACCTGGGTCGATTAGGACCGATGGGACCGGCAGGAACTTCCGCAGGCTCAATCACGCGCACGTTATTATGCTGCTCAGCAACCTGCAGGTTTGTTTGATTCGTCTTTTGCAGGAAGTCGGTATAGAGCGATCTGGACGTATCGACATCCTGCTTTAGTATGTTGTATTGGATTGCCGCCTGGTTCTGCTGGACCGCTTCCTGCTTCGCCTGGGCAAACGCCTGGTCAAACGACTTCTCGTCGCGAACCGCGCGTTCGTATTCCGCCTTGAGCTTATCTTCGAGTCCTCGCCGACTCTCAGTAATCTGTTCCTGAATGGCGGCTATTTGCTGCTTGAGTTCGACCACCCGCGGGTTTTGGGGGCCGTACTCAGCAGTAACCTGAGCCGACGAAATTGAAAGTTCGCTTAGCTTCTTTTGTAGGTCGCCGATTCGCGGATCCACAAAAGCTTCAGGCAGCTGCGCCACTCGTCCCTGTTTCACTTCTTCGTAGAGCGACTGTTTCAGCAGCCGGTCGGTCGCTGCTCGCATGGAGAGATCGTGCAACTTGGTCAGTTTCTCGCTCGACAAGGTCTCTTTACCTTCAGTCGAGAAGATATTGTGCTGGCCCGAGTAGTTTGCCAGTTGCTGTTCGGCATTCTGGACTTTTCCCTGTAGTTCCCGAGTGGAACGCTGGAGCCAATCGGAGGTGTTGGTGAACTTCTCGGTTTTGTTCTCGAAGTTGTATCTCTTAAATCTATCGGCCAGGCCATTAGCCACGAGTGCGGCAATCGCTGGATCAGTGTGGGTGAATGAAATTCTTACCGCCCGGGTATCTTCGATTGGCTCGATTACCAGATTGGTTTGAACAACTCTCACGTAGGGAGCCAGCCGCTCGCTCTCCTGCCTCGACCGAGGCTCAAGCCGCCCCAACTGGTCGGACACCACGGGAGGAGCCTGGCGTAACGCTTCGCCGCGGTTCAGATTATCGGCCACTGGGCTTTTGCCGCTGCCGATGTCTTTGATTACCGTCCAGGCGGATTTGCCACTAGGTTCCACCAACCTGGGATTCTTGTCGAGGTTCAGCTCGACTACCATGTCCTCGAGCAGCGACGTGCTCTTGAGTATCAGGATATCCGTGTTGATGGTGTCGGAATCGTCAGCCTGCAGCGTGACGTCGCCGATCCGCAATACCGTCGAATTCTCTTTATCGATCTTGATTACAGTCGATGCCTGATAGACCGACTTCCTGCCAAATACCTGGAGCGCCACCAAGATGGTGATAATGAGCGTGACACTGATGACGAGCCATTTACGCTTGAGGACAATTCTCCAAAGTGAGCGCAAGTGCAGATCTTCGTTCTCGTCGGGCCCATAACCGTATTCAAACGCATCGGAACCACGGCCGTTGCCCCGGTAGTCGGGCCGAACCACCAGCGCTTCATCGGTTGCTGGAATCCTGTCTAGTTCGGCTTTTTCATCGGCCATTTTACTTCTCTCCAACTACGCCCGCGCGTGAAAATCCTGTAGAAATGAGATCTATCTCGACCCTGCCGAAACGTTATCTCGGGATTGGCAGCCGGCCCATCGCGCTCACACCGAACGCTGACAGGAGCGTAGCTCCAACTGACTTGAATTTGCTGTTGGGAATGATGATTACGTCGTTTGCCATTATGGCAATGTCTTCATTCTTCCCACTCATGATAGCGCCCACATCAACCTTGATCTCTTGTCGCTTGCCAGAGGCGACATCTTCACGAAAAATAACCCCTCGATCGGATGCCGATCTAAACGTCATACCCTGGGCCAGCGAAATGGCTTGCCGTAAAGTAGTTCCATCCTTCAGACGAAAAGACCCCGGCGCCTGTACCTCTCCAGCCACGAAGAAAACGTCGTTGGGGGGTATGTTCACAATGTCGCCCGGCTCAATCCGAATATTTTGCTCAAACTGGCCAGTCAACATTCCATTGATGTTGGCTTTCACCAATTCATATTTTTCTTCCTCTGGCACTGCAGCAACCGGCTCTGCCTGGGCGGCCTTCCCGTTGGCTGGACTAGCGGTCGCCGTCGCCCGACTCGGTGGCTGCGCGGTACCGTCCGATTCGTCTACAGCGGGTTTTATCTCACGAATAATAAACGCGGTAGAGCCGTGGTTCTCGCCAAGCCCGCCGGCCAGAATGATCAACTTCAGTAATGATGCCGAACCGTCAATCTGATAGACACCCGGACTCCGTACCGCGCCCTGAATAAAGAAAGAGCGGCTGTTGTATTGTTTGACCACCACTCTGACAAGAGGATTCCTTAGATAACCCCCACGCAAGCCATCTTCAATCAGCTTCGACAGCTGTTCAGGCGTCTTGCGAAGCGCCGGCACCCGGCCGAGGTACGGCATCAGAATGCTGCCGGCGGCGCTCACTGAAAACGTTCCGGAGAGTTCCGGGGCCTTTTCGATTTGGATTTCGACTACGTCGCGGGCGCCGATCTGATAATCACTATCGGGCGAAATCAGAATACTGGGGGAGCCCGATTTTGGCCCAACCTGACCTGGGGATTCGCTGGGCTGAGGCTGCCCGGTGGGAGTTTGTGCCTCGACAAGCAGAGGGGCAGATGAAAAGACGAGCAAGCCTATGGTAATGGCCAGCACGCGTAAGTATGACGCTCTCATTGGTAAATCCTCTTGCTAATGATACTCCGTTGAAATTTCAAGCCAAGGCGGGGAATATTGTAGTCTGCGAAGGGCGGGGACCTCCAAGCCTTAACCAGTCGCCGATACGAGCCAGCAACGCGACCTCAGTTTGATGACAAATCCACCTCTCCATTCGCACACATCACACAAACGACGATGCTCGCTTAACGGCGTCTGCATGGCTAAAACCGGGCTGGTAAAAGGTCGACTCGACTGGGAGGCTAAACGGGCCAAGACACTCGGACAGACCAATCCCTCTGTGAGTTTAGCCCTTGCGGGAAGTCGCACACTGCGACACGATCTATGTACTAAACTAGCCTGCAACCGTCTGACAGCAGCCTGATATCTGCGAGCTTTTTTACACCAGCTTCCCTACCGGTGTCAACTTAGCGGGGGTCTCCATCTTGTTATCGTAAAATACGTTAGGAGCATGACCGGACGCTGAATCAGCAGCCTGGATTTCGAACCGTTGCGATACTGGTTTGAATATTCAAAGGTGAGATCTTGCCAAATCTTCCCCTCGTGGCGCATTCCTAACGCTACCCAGCCAGAAGAAATTCTGGGTCCAGTGGACGATATCATCCCAGCTAGTAGCCAGTGAGGCGGAAATATCGAGGGAAGAATCACTCACTTGCTGTAGGAATGAGTCCAGCATGTCCTCACGCTCGCCAAGAGTAAGTTCTTCAGTCTGGATGAAATGCGCGGCGATCAGCGGTGAGACAAGTCGCTCAACAACCGCCAGCCATATCAACGAGCGATCCTGGGGGCTTGAGTCGATTTGAAGGGCGTGCTGAAGCATATCAAGACAATGAACCTGCCAAGCCTTTATTCGCGTCACTCTATCCCACTTCCACCAGGTGGCATGCGTGCTCGCCTCGTGAACTCGTTTGTGATAAAGCTCCAAAGGAATGCGGTGAAGCTCGCCCCATCGGGCCAGCCCTGCCATGAGTGCAGTATCAGCGGCAAAGTTTTCAAACTCATTAGCTCGAAGACCCCCGGTGATGTGCAAGGCCTCCGATCTGACTACTCCCAAAGGCGCGACGCCCTGAAAATGTTCGTGGATCAGCTTGAGCTCCCGCAATACTGGGGTTCCAAGCACCGATGACATCGTAATGTGGCTGCCGAAGGTGCCAAAGGTGCGTACATCTCCAAACACAGCAGCTATTGCCGGGTGTTTATGCGCGTATTCGATTAGTGTCTCCAAGAAAATCGGATCGATGAGGTCGTCCTGCTCCTGGAGATGCCAAAATTCCGTCTGAACCTGGCTAATCAACCAATTCGTATGGGCCATCCAGCCTAGCCGGTGTGGTTGAATAACAAGTCGAAACCGGGAATCACTGAGGAATCCCCGGCAAATCTCTTCGCACTCGGGATCTGGTCCATCGAGTGACATGATGACTTCGAAGTGCGAGTACGTTTGCGCCTTTACGCTCGCAAGCGACTCTTCGAGAAAGAGTCCTCCTCGGTAAACTGGAATGGCGACTGTACAGGTGGCTGTCATTTGGCTGCTAAGTTTGGGTAACTTGCTCTCAACGAGAAAACGTATCTTAGGTGAAGTTCTGCGGTAACTTCACGTTTGGCTGTGGTTAGTTCGCGCTCCTTCTCCTAAAAGGAAGAAGCTCAAACTGGGAATTCGCGGGCTTCAAACTGGAATAAAATATTCCTGGCCCTTTCCCCGGGAAGCCCCATGGTCGTTCCTGCGATAGAAACCTCTCGGCGGTGACGAGATCAACAATCATCCACGGTCATGACGGTGCGATAATGGTTAGAGCCTGGCGCGAGTAAGGATAAATCGTACAAACGAATCTAAGGGCCCTCGAGTTAGCCAAGGAATTCCTTTTTCTTCAGGAGATACAGGTCCTGTTTTCCGCAAGACGTCAAAGCCGAAGGTAAGTAATCAAGCACCTGAAAATCCTTTGAGAATAGTTCTTCGCAGTATTCGCGATTCTGGTATGACGCGCATATGTTTTCACCTTCAGCGCTTTCGCTGGTCACAGCATAGCCATCCCTTACATAAACGTCGTAGAGCTCTGGCGGCAGTAATTTCGCGTGGAAGTCTCCATGAACGGAAATCATGAGGTATTTATCGGGAGCTATTATTCGGGAAAACTCTCGAAGCCAACCCCTCTGAGTTTCACTGGTGAGATGGGTAAAAACTGAAAAGGCATAAACCAGATCAAATTGCGACTCCTCATACAGGGTAGGCGGCTGCAACGGATTGACTGAGAATT
>DATKIS010000141.1:0-4288 GCA_035543975.1 Pyrinomonadaceae bacterium | reverse complement strand
CTCAGCTTTCGTTATCAACCAATTCGAAACTTGAAGCAGAGCGCCGATGGACAGTTTCACTTTGACCTGGCGCCCTGGCAAGCCGGCTTGCCTTTGGAGATCCTGGAAGATAGCGAGCTCGGGATACCGGCGGTCGATCGCGCCTCTTGGTTAAGCCAGTGGCATCCGGATGCTGAGTGGCTGCGGGCTCTCCACCGGACGAAATACTCAAATGGCCTGATCGGGTTCTACGAAGAGGTTGCCCTTCATCTGACCGAAAAGCTCTCTCCTAACGATCCAGGGCTTTCCGAAGACGAACGTTTGACCCGTCGATTCCTCAAACGACAACGGGAGTTGATTGAAACTGACCTGCTGCTGGTGGCCAACGATCATTGGAACTTTGACGTTCGCGGTTTCAATCCCGGCGGTAATCATGGTTCCTTCTTCCGGATTTCCACCCACTCCACGCTTATGTTCGCTGGAGGCGAAAGGACGGGCATTCCACGCGCGATGGTAGTTGAAGAGCCATATGACAGCTTGAGCTTCGTTCCCACCGTACTAGCATTAACCGGGAATTTACGCGATGATAACAATCCTATTTCAGTTTTATGGGATAAGGGATTTCGGCGCTTTCCCGGGCGACCGGTAAAAGAACTGTTTGCCAAAACTGAAAAGCACCAAACTGCGACTACCGGAGCTACGCCATCTCCTTGACGACCACCGAAAACCAGCCCACTGAAGAATGGCCGGAGGACTTTAGCGAGCTGGAAGAACTGGTCGATCAGGGCGAGCCTCCTGGCCCCAACGGTTCGCGTCACTCGTTCATCTGGCTTCAAGGCATAGCTTTCCTACTGGGACTCGGCCTCCTCGTCTACGTAATCAATCGGGTCGGCATGCAGCCGATCTTCGATGCCTTACTCCGCATCGGTTTTGGGTTCTTTATTCTGCTCGCCATCAGCGGCTCGCGACACGTTTTTCGCACCATCTCAATGGCTGCCGCAGTCCCCGCCGAACATCGGCACTTCAGTTTCCTGCAAGCGTTTGCCGCCCGGCTGGGTGGCGAGGCAATCAGCTTTCTGACTTTTACCGGCCCCCTGCTCGGCGAAGCCACTAAGGTCGCACTATTGCGACGGCGGGTGCCGCTTACCTACGGCGTCCCGGCTCTGGTGGTCGACAATCTTATCTACAATCTTTCGGTGGTGTTTTTCATTCTCAGCGGTGCCTGCGTAATGTTGTTTACCTACAACCTGCCGCCGCTGGTTCATTACACCCTGATTGCAATCGCAGTCATCGCCGCACTTGGCATAGGTGCCGCCGCACTGGCGGCGAAACGCCGCATCATGCTGGTGACAGCCCTGATCGACCAAATGGCTCGCCTGAGGCTGAGCCCGAAAGTCATTCTCAAGCGGCGCCAACACATTAACCACATCGAGTCGAAGGTCTACGACTTCTACAAACACCATCCCGGCGCATTTTTCGCGATGATTGGGTGCAACCTGATGGCTCATGTCTCGAGTGTGGCGGAGGTCTACGTAACTCTGCGGATGCTCGGATTCACCGCGAATGTAGCCCAGTCGTACATCATCGAGTCGCTCACCAAAGTCATTAACTTTGTGTTCGCTTTTGTTCCCGGCACAATTGGCGTCTATGAAGGCGGCACCGAGGTCGTATTGCAGACCCTCGGATTCGCGGCTGCTACCGGGGTAACCCTGGCCCTCGTGCGGAAGGCCGGGACCGTGTTCTGGACCTCAATTGGATTACTTATTCTGACCTGGCGGACTTTACCAAATGCCTGGGGTCGCCTGCTGGATCGCAGCCCACATTTGCGGAGACTTATGGACAGCCTGGTACTTTCAAATATTGCTCATCGACCGGCGCGCACCGCCGTCAGCATTCTCGGGACGGGAGTAGGAGTCTTGCTGATTGTGTTCACCGTTGGCCTGGCGCATGGCGTTTTACGGGAACGAGGACGCCGCGAGTCCAACCTGGGCGCGGAGATAATGATTCGCGCGGCGGGCTCCCTGGGTTTTGGTGGCTCGGGGCCCTTCGCGGTCCCCGTAAGCCGGGCGCAGGAGATCCGGCAGATCGAGGGCGTGCGTACTGCCACAGCTATCGGGCAATCGCTGGATCGCAGTGACTCAGGTTTTGGCACGCGCCTTATCGATGGGATTGAGTTTGATGAATACGCAAACCTTACCGGAATAAGACTACGGGAAGGTCAGAAGCTGACGGGCGGAGATCAAGCGATTATTGATCCCGTCTGGAAAGAACAACGCAAAGCCAGCGTGGGCGCAATCGTCCAGATTTACGAGCGTCCATTCACGATTGTCGGAGTCTACGAACCACCCGGGGGCGGCCGCATTAAGATTCCGTTGGCTACGATGCAGGACCAGGAAGGGTCAGACGGTCGCGCCTCAGCCATCCTGGTCGCTTGCGTAGATCCGGCGAAACAGGAAGAGGTGGCAGCCCGGATTAGGGAGCGCTTCCCTGACGATCAGCTGATTTTCACGCGCGAGTTGCCGGAACTCTACGCCAGCGGAATACCTGCGTTGAACGTCTTCATCAAGGTTGTGGTTGCGGTGGCGGCGGCGATCAGCATGCTGGTCATTCTCCTCGGCATGTATACGACTGTTACCGAGCGAACGCGCCAAATCGGCATCCTCAAGGCACTGGGAATGTCCAAGGCAAAGATTGCCTGGGTTATCGAACAGGAGGCGCTCCTGGTCAGTTTGCTTGGCGTCCTGGTCGGTATCGGCCTCACGCTCGCAGCGCGTTTTGCGGTCACCCGAATGACGACTCTGGTAATCGAGATTGAGCCGCGTTGGATCGCCGTTGCGTTTCTGGTGGGAATTGTCGGCGGCACTCTCGGCGCGCTCTACCCAGCCCTGCGTGCGGCGCGGCAGGATGCTGTCGATGCCCTCAGCTATGAGTAGCATCGGTCGTCGGTTAATACGAACGGGATAGAACCTGGATTGGTCCAATCCATGTGCGAACAATGCCAACCGAAGAACAGTCTTTGAAAAAAGGTGGCAACCGGCGCTCAATTCCGACCGTGCTGTTACGTTCGCTCCTCCTGCAGTGCCCCGCCTGCGGCAAATCGTCTATCGTAATGAAAGCATTTCGAATCAGGCATCATTGTTCCAACTGTCGCGCTCTCTTCAAACGCGAGGACGGTTTTTTTGTTGGAGCAATCCTGGGTAACGTGCTCATGACTGAGTTCGTCATCCTGGTCACTTGCGGTGTTTGGCTGATGCTGATTGGGTCTAACTACGAGAGAGTGCTGGTCGGACTGTTCATCGTGGCCCTCATTTTCCCCGTTGCGTTCTATCACCACAGCTGGAGTTTCTGGCTTGGCTTTGATTATTTGATCGAGGGCTTGCCGAAGTACGGCGAGCGAGACCTGCGGAGATAGAGTTTCGCATCGTTCTGTTTGGCGTCCTTTCGTGGATCGCCTTCTCTTACTACCCTGCGGCTCAACTCAATCAAACTTGAAATGTGCGAAGAGTGGAAAATGGTCGGAAGCTTTTGGCGCCCCTTCGTGCAGACTGATTACCTCGCATTGTAAAAGCCGGTCGGCGTAACCGCTCGGCACAAACACGTAATCAAGTCGCAGATGAGGATCCCAAACCGGAAAGGTGTAACCCTTGTCGGTAGGATGCAACGTGCGATATCCATCCACGTAACCGGCATCGCGCAGGTGTTGGATGGTATCGCGCTGAATGTTTCGACCGCTTAACCAGATGAGGCCCCGGATCCACGCCGGCATGCGGCGAACATCCAATACTTCCCCGGGCGCCAGCGTGTTGAAGTCTCCAACCAGGGCATGAAATCCCGCCTGATGTCTCTCAATGCTCTTGAGCAAAGCCTGAATCTCACGCACCCTGCGGCGTTCGCTCCACTTCGAAAACGTCGAGCTGAGATGGAGTCCGAAGATTCGCGCTTCGCTACCCTTCAGCACAATCTCCAGGAAAGAGTGTTTTGCTCCGGCCGGATAGTGCCACTCGTGGTGCGCGACTTCCAGACGGCTGATATAGCCGATGGAATGTTCGGGCCTGGCAGCCCAGAAAGGCATTCGGGTCGCGTCGGCGAGGCGGTTTATCACGCCGGGATCGATTGCCTCTTGAAATACAACCAGGTCGGGGTAGGTGGCCAGAATGACATCGGCGAGTTCCCTTTCGCGCCGGCGGCCCCCAAACCGAATGTTGTAACTGAGCAGCTTTACAATCACTGGGCCTTCTGCGCCTCAATCACCGTGCAGTAGGGCTCAGAAAACAAAACATCCCGCGAAAAGAGGATGAAGTTTGAGGTA
>DATKIS010000140.1:0-6187 GCA_035543975.1 Pyrinomonadaceae bacterium | reverse complement strand
AATTCGATCGTTCAAAGCCATGCTTGTCATTGCTCAATCCCCCCGGGATGCGTTTCGTCAGGTTGAGGAAGCGCAGGCAAACGAAAATGGAAACGGCTGCCCTGTCCGTGGCTGCTCTCCACGCCGATGGTTCCGCCGTGGGCTTCGACAATTTGTTTGCAGATTGAAAGGCCAAGCCCCGAGCTCTGCTCATCGCCCGTTGGCCGGGTGCTGGTGCGATGAAATGCGCCAAAGAGAAGCGGTAATTCTTCTGAGCGGATTCCCAGGCCTTGGTCTGTCACCGAGAACTCAAGATCCCCACCGAATCTGACCGCGAGTGTGACGGTAGTTTCCGGCGGCGAGAATTTGAAGGCGTTTCCGAGCAGATTGTTCAAAACCTGACGGATTCGCTCGGGGTCAAACCTGCCCTCCACCACATCTTCTTCGCAGTTGACCTCCAATTGGATTCTCTTTCGGCGACCCAGCATTTGGTTATACTTTTCGATTTCGGCGAGATAGGGTCGCAACTCAACGGTCTCGAGTTTGAGTTCGATTTTGCCGGCTTCGATGCGCGAGATATCGAGCAGGTCATTAACCAAAGTCAGCATTTGATTGCTGGTTGACTGAATCATGCCGAGAAATTCCCGAGCCTCGGCTCGCTCCATCTGGTCTTTTTCATCGAGCAGTAATTCGGCCATGCTCCTTATGCTGCCCAGCGGCGAGCGCAGGTCGTGGGCAGCGATGCCGAGAAATTCGTTTTTGATCTTGTTCGAAGCTTCCAGGGCGCTGTTCTTTTCGCGCAATTCCTGGGTGCGTTGCTCCACTTTGTCTTCCAGTTCCGCGTTCGCCTGCCGGAGTTGTTCGATCAGTTCACGGTTTTTTTGCAGCAACGCATGACGCTCGAACGCGTGTTCGACCACGGCTTCCATCTCCCCTGACTTCCAGGGTTTGGTCATGTAAAAGTAGATCTGGCCGTCATTGACCGCTTTCACCACTGCTTCCAGGTCCGCATACCCAGTCAACATGATCCGAGTTGCCTCTGGCTGAGTCACGGCAATTCGCGACAGCAGTTCGGCGCCGCTCATGCGCGGCATCCGCTGGTCTGAAATAACGACCGCGACGTTCTCGGTCTCGAGCTTGGTGAGCGCTTCTTCCGCGCTAAACGCGGTGATGACCTGATAACGGCCCCGGAAGATTTCGGCAATCGAGGAGGTAATACCCTCTTCATCATCGACTACGAGCAATGTCTCCAGCAATGACTGTGGAAATGTGGATTCGACGAGCTGGGTGTGCCGGCTGAACCCGGAACTTAGTGCGGCCATGTTTGTTCTCCGGTTTCGACGAAGGAAATAGTCGTGGTTGGCGCGGGATGCTCGCGCCCGAAAGGAATTCGGATCGTAACGGTGGTGCCGATGTTCTTCTCACTGGCAACCAGTATCTCGCCTTGATGGGCGGTCACTATCTGCCTGGTGATGTGTAATCCAAGGCCGGTGCCGGATCCGACTGGTTTGGTGGTAAAGAAAGGATCAAAAATCTTCGCTAGATGTTCGGCGGCGATTCCTTCACCGTGATCCTCCACTGTGACCACGCAAAACCCATCTTCCTCGGAGGTCGAGACGATTACCTCTCCATTTGGCGGGCTGGCTTGCACCGCATTGGCGATGATGTTGCTAAAGGCTTGATTGAGTGTGCCCGGCGAGCAGTTCACCAGCCTCATCTCAGTCAGAACAGTTTTCACTCTCACTGACTTGGCGGCAATCAGCGGCGAAAGAAAGCGCAGCGTAGAAGTGATACCTTCGTTAATGTCCGCGGGCTTGTAACTATTCTCGTCTAGTCGCGAGAAGCTGCGCAGATCCAGGACAATGCGCTTGACTCGTTCGAGACCCTCGAGATTGTGTCCAATCTTTTTGGGAACGATCTCTACCAGATGAGACAAATCAATCTTTTCAGCTTCGTGGACAATGCGCTGGTAAAAGCCCGGATTTGTCGAGGAGAGTTCATCCAGCGAGTCGCCGACTATGTTTACAAAACCAAGCAACTCCTGAAAATCCCGTAATAGAGTCTCGTGATTGGTGAGGACGAAGGCAATGGGATTATTGATCTCGTGGGCCACGCCCGCGGTCATCTGGCCCAGCGAAGCCATCTTCTCCTGTTGCACGAGCATGGCCTGCGCTTCCTTCAATTGCTTCAGCGCCTGTTCCAACGCGCGCTTCTTACGAACATTCTCGCGCGACAGGGCCGCCAGTTCGTTATTGAGTTCGAACAACTCGGTCTGTAGTGCTTCTTCCTTTTTGGCGGGCGCCTCACCGATAATCACAAGGCCTTCGGGCATGACGTCGATTTTGCAAATCAATGAGTAGGGCGCGTTATTGCGATCCACGAAGTTAAGCAGTGTAATTTCGTCCAGAGGTCGCGTTCCCTGCTTAAGTCGAGCTCGCACCGTATCCCGGTCAGTTTCCGTGAGGTGGTCAAAAATACTGGTGCCTTCCAGTTCTTCGACGGGTCGACGAGTTCGTCTCGCGACAGCGTGGTTCACTTGGCAGATCTTGCCGTCGGCGTCGGTTGCAATGAAGTGCAGGCCATCGCTCTGGTTGATGAATCTGGCTAGGAGCGGCGCCGTGTCCATCGCGCAATCATAGAAAGACCGGTGGGTGGTGGCGGGGTCAATTCGTTCCAGTTCGATGACTTCTGTAAATGAGCCGTCGAGTTTCAGTCCCTTTGGAATAAAGCGGTGTGATTCGTGGTGCTCCTTGCTGTGGTGCCAGGTGTGAAAGGAATCCTGATCGCTCCACCGCGTCACCAGATAGAAGATGGACGAATCGGTTTTTGCGGTGTAGGTTTCCATCCCCAGAAACCCTTTCACCGAGTCGACAAACCCCGGGCGGTTGAGAAAAGCCTCACGCACCTCAGCCTCCATCCCGTTTGCCACTTTGAACCGGGAGATGGCGAGAATCATTTGTGGTCTCCTAGCAGAAAGTCGGAATACTTTGGATGGCAATCTCAGCGCATTCGGGGCAATAGCTGTGACTGAGGAAATCGGAATGTTGCCTAATGAAGACTGCGAGTTCCATCCAGTCAACTTTCCCTAAACGCACCTTACTGCACGTCATGCAAATTGGTAGCACTTCCTGAAAACGGCGGACGCACCAATACGAATTCTGGAAATTCGCAATCGTGGAGCGTAGGACCTGGTTATCTCGGGCGAGTGACTCATTCTCCTCCGCCAATTGCACGGCGTCAATGTCAACCGGCAAGCGATCGTCGTTGAGCGTCCGCAACTCTTCAATCATCTGCCGGCGTTCATGAACCAACGCGAAGACCGCTGTCGCCTGGCCAAGCAGACGCAAAAACGATTCTGGTTCGAACGGCTTTGAGACGTATTGGTAGAGCTTGCCCTCATTAACGGCTTGGATCACGGCCTCAAGATCCGAAAAGCCGGTCAGGAGAATTCTGACCGTTTCTGGTTTGATCCTAGCGGCGCTCGTGAGCAATTCGGCGCCACTAAGTTGCGGCATTCTCTGGTCGCAAAGGACGACCGCAATATTTCGTTCTTCCAGGAGCTTGAGGGCGTGGCAAGGATCGTTTGTGGTGTGTACCAGATAATCTTTGCGCAAGAGTTCGCGAAGACTGTCAAGAAAGTGCAACTCATCATCCACCACTAGAATTTCAGGTCTTTCTATTTCAGCTGACTTGGTCAAGTAAACTCCTTTCGGGAGTGGTCTGGCATTGAGATCAAGGGGGGCGGTCGTCCAGTCCCCAAGCACCCGGAGGTTCGGACCGACAACTCCGGAAACTACTGTGCCGTGGCAATTCACCCACCAGATGGACCAAATGTCCCCATTCCCTTGTAGCCGGCGCCGTAAACGCGCTCACACCGCCAGCGTCGCTGGCGTTTAAGCATTCACCATGCCCCGGACACAGGAGAAGCGAAGGAATGAACAAACTGGTCTGCGGAGGGTTTGGAGGAAGTCGAGGCTGGTGCGCGGACAGATGAGGATCGGTGCTCTCACAATCCATCAGAATGCCCGTCTGCGCCTGACCCAAGCCTTCGGATAGGAAGCGTGCCCGTGGATTAGGGAAAGACCATCAATATAATTCGGTTCTCCGCAAATCTCATTTGCATTTTTTTATGATTGAGCGTCAAGGTAACCGTTGCATCGCTCCTCCATTCGAAGCTAGAATCACAACCCAGTAATACTCAGCCAAGCGAACACCCTCCGAATCTCCCAGTTCGGCAATATCGATCATGGCGACATAAGCCTTTGAGTGATTTCTACAAGGTTATTAAGCAGTGATGAAACAACCTATAGAACGAGATGACCGTCTCTACCAGTTCGGGCCTTTCTGCTTCGATGCAGGGGAGCGGGTTTTGTTGCGCGAGGGGCGACTAGTGCCCCTTCCAGCGAAGGCTTTGAGCACCCTGCTCGTACTCATCTCGAATAGTGGACATCTGGTTGAGAAGAACATGCTCATGGAAGAGCTTTGGCCGGACGACATCGTCGAGGAGGGTAATCTCGCGCAGCATATCTTCATGCTTCGAAGAGCCCTTGGTGAAACCACCGAAGATCCGAAGTACATCGAGACTGTTCCCCGGCGAGGCTATCGCTTTGTCGCCTCTGTCAGAGGGGCCCGGTTAGATACCGCTGAGCTACCTCACAATGGAACCGAGCAAGCTAATCTCAGACAAGATACAAGTGCGCTAGCAGCTGATATTCAGTCAATTGCGGTTCTGCCGTTCGAAACTATTGGCGGGGAAACGCACGATGAGTACCTCGGACTCGGGATAGCCGACGCACTCATCACTAAACTCAGCAACCTGAAACGACTGACCGTCAGACCTACTAGTGCCGTGCGGAATGCGGTGAAAGGTGATCCTGTTTCTGCGGGCAGCGATTTAAAGGTGGCGACGGTGCTGGAGGGATCTATTCAGCAGCGGGACGAGTACATTCGGGTGACAGTGCAGCTGGTGAGCGTTCGAGATGGAGCGACGCTGTGGGCTGAGAGGTTCGACGAGAAGTCTACCAGTATCTTCGCTATCGAAGACTCAATCTCGGAACAGGTAGCAAGAGCCTTGGCTGTAAAGTTGACGGTCGAGGAGCGAACGCAACTTGTAAAACGTTACACCGAGAACACCCGGGCACATCAGGCATATTTGAAGGGTCGCTACTTCCTTGAGAAGAGGACTCAGGAAGGTCTGGCAAAAGGCATCGAATACTTCGAGTTGGCGATCGGCGTTGATCCCAACTATGCCCTGGCTCACGCCGGCTTAGCCGACTGCTATGGCATGCTCGGCATTTACGATGTGATTCCGCCAAAGGAGTGCATGCCAAAAGTAAAGGAGACTGCTCTGAAGGCGCTGAGCATTGACCCCAACCTTGCCGAAGCGCACTCCGCGCTGGGGCGCGCTCGAATGATCGAGTGGGATTGGTCAGGCGCCGAGCAGAGTTTCAAGCTGGCCATTGATTTGAACGCCACTTCTCCAACAGCTCGTACTCTCTACTCCCTTTACTTGCGATTGTTGCGACGTTTTGATGAGTCGATTGCCCAGGGCCGAAAGGCCGAGGAATGTGATCCGACCTCAGCCGGCCGTTTGTCCACGATAGGGGGGACGCTATACTGCGCCCGGCGTTATGACGAGGCAATCGAAGAACTACGCCGAGCGCTCGAACTGGACTCTGGTAATGGTATCGCCCATTTCTACCTGGGAAGAATCTATGTCCAGAAGCATATGTATAAGGAGGCCATCGCCGAATATGAGCGGACGAACCTGTTTGGGAAGGGTCAGGAGGTATTAGCACATCTCGGATATGTCTATGCAGTTTCGGGAAGAAAAGAGGCCGCCCGGAAAGCACTCGCCGAGTTAGAAGAGATATCAAATAGAGATTATGTGCCCCCGTATTTCAAGGCACTCGTATATGCAGGACTTGACGAAAAGGAGATGGCGTTCGAATGCCTCGAAAGTGCCCATCAGGAACATGATCTGAATCTCTCGTCCCTCGCTATCGACCCTCTGATGGACAATCTACGCGGGGACCGAAGAGTTACCAGCCTCCTACAACGAACTGGACTTCTACCTCATCTTCGGGATGCCCCGTCTTCACTTTTGACGCCAGGGATATCTGTGTAGATAACGTCCTAACGCATCAGTTCACCAAAACAACTCTCCTGGTGCACCGAGGAAGGCAACCTAAAAGGCAAAGCGCCGGAT
>DATKIS010000139.1:0-4754 GCA_035543975.1 Pyrinomonadaceae bacterium | reverse complement strand
CAACGGAAAAACCAGAGTGCACGTCCCAACAGGTCCGGATTTACTTTCTTCTTGGTGTCGGGGTCGAGCGCTTTTTGGACGGGTACATTTACGAGATTGAAAAAGTAGAGCAGGCCAATCCACGTGATACCGCCGACGAAGTGTGTCCAGCGAAAGAAGATGCGAAGAAAAGCATCGCGGTCAGGCGAGTGAAATAAGTCCTGAAACATAGCCAGACTGACGGGGAGATGCACAGTTGACTCAATTAACATAAGGGCCTCCGTGGTGAACGAATAGACATGTCTGCCTATCCCTATTCTTGGGTTAGTGACCTTTGAGAAACTACGGACAGACAGAGAGCTGTCCTACTGTGAATTACGGGCGAAGATTACACCCAGTGTGAGCGCTATGCAATAACACTTACTCATCCAGAGGTCGCGGTCCGGCGTCCATGCCCCTTATGCTGGCTTGATTGACGACGCGAACCTTCAAGTCGCTACTGACATGAATCTGGCATGAGAGCCTCACGTTGTCAGCAAGTTCTGCCTCCATCGCCAGACGATTGCGCTCAAGCTCGCCCATTGCTCCTGCATCTCCTTCGAGAACTTCGACCCGGCAGGTCGTGCAACGCGCGTTGCCGCCGCAGCGGTGCAGGATATCTATGCCGGCGTCTTCGATGACCAGCACGAGCTTCTTACCCTGTGGGGCGTCAATTGTCTGAGGGCCAGTCGCAGTTATGGCTTCAATATTAGGCATTTAGGCTTACTCCGAATTTGGGTTTTGATTGCGGAATGAATTTGGCACAACTAAGAGACCTTCGCAAGTACGCGAGCACAAGGGCGCGTGACGCCACTCCATTTTCCATATCTCATTTCTCATTTCTCATTTTCCGTCGCCTCTCACCAGGGTTCTGAAGTAGTGAGTTCTGAAAAATGGCAAATGAGAACTCTCAAATGATATATGGAAAATCTCCTTCATCTTACGCTTCGAACACCGTCTCGATTCTATGAACGGTTTGCGGCCGGCGTCTGGTTCAAGGTCAATTCCATGTACGCCGCCTCTTCGTAGGGGTTGTCGTAATACGGGTCGATATCTCCAAATCCCAGCGAGCGATACATCGCTATGGCCTGATCCATCTTCCCTGGGAGCGTATCGAGACGGAGCCGCTCGTATCCCGACTCGCGAGCGGCTTGAATGACCGTCTCAGTCAGGAGTCGACCCAGACCTCTGCCGCGAAACTCCGGTCGAACGTACAGGCGCTTCATTTCGCCGGTACCATCACCAATCTTTCGCAAGGCAACGCAGCCTGCCACCTGATCGTTAGCCACCGCCAGGAACAATCGTCCGTTAGGTGGTCGGTAGTCGCCGGGAAGTTCTGCTAGTTCCTTACTGAAGTTCTGAAAACAGAGGTTGAATCCCAGCCACTTAGCGTACTCTTCAAAGAGGCCGCGCGCCTGCTGAACTTGTTCGTCTGAGTCGACTTGTAGGAGCTTCATTGATTCCTGAACAATAGTTTCTCTCCCAGCCAAATACTAGCGCTGGGTTTCGTCATTTTTAGTGCAGCTTAAGGTGTGTTCGTAGATCGGCTGTCGCTAGCAAAGCCCTCGCTCTGAACGCGAAAGTGGCTCGACAATCTCTTCCAAGATCACCGAGCCAACAAAACGCGCACCGCGCTTGAGCAGAACGGACGGTATTTATGCCTGGTTAAGACAGAACCGAACAAATGCCCCGTCCACTAGGCCGTAAACGAAGTGCCGCAACCGCAGCTTCCCGTCGCATTCGGATTAGTAAACGTGAAACCAGAGCCCATCACGCCGGTGACATAGTCGATCTGGACGCCGTTCAGATACTGCGCGCTAAACATATCGACAAAAAGCTTCACGCCCTTTTCGTCGAGAATGAAATCGCCCTGACGAGACTCTTCTTCAATGTTCAGGCTGTACTGAAATCCGGAGCAGCCGCCCGGCACAACGCGGACGCGAAGTCCGGCGGTTTCCGGCAGGCCCTCTTCACTCTCCATAAACTTTTTAATTTCAACAACCGCGGGATCGGTAACGTGCAACGTCATCGAGGGCGCGGCGGGGGTGATACCAGGTGCTCCGGTAGAGGTGGTTTGTGTTGACATAGTCTTAAATTAACTCCTTCGTATCAATAATTGCTCTTAAAAACCGGGTTTCCGTCGTTATGACTTCAGTCTTTGGGGAATATTACCAATACCAACGGCCCAAGTCCAAAGGCCCGCTATCCTATTGACCTTTGCCTAAAACGACAAGCTCAGGCTTCATCGCCTCGATCGAGACCTGGCGGGCGACCTCTTCGGCGACGCGCCTGAACGCAATTGCCTGGGGCGACTCCGGATGACTGACAACAACCGGCACGCCCTTGTCTCCACCTTCTCTAACTTCCATGCCTAGTGGAATAGTTCCCAACAAGGGCACATGATACATCTCGGCAAGTTTTCCGCCGCCGCCTTCACCGAAGATGTTGTATCGAGTGCCCGTATCAGGGGCAATGAAGTAGCTCATATTTTCGATGATCCCAAGGATTGGGATGGCGACCGTTTCAAACATACGCAGCGCCCGGCGCACATCGGCAACCGCCACGTCCTGCGGTGTGGTCACCAACACCGCGCCCTGAACGGGCACCAACTGAGCCAGCGACAATTGAATGTCACCCGTGCCCGGCGGCATATCAACGATCAGATAGTCCAGCTCGCCCCACTTCACGTCCGTCAAAAACTGCTTTACCAGACCGTGGAGTATAGGACCACGGACGATCATCGGTTTGTCGCCAGGTTGCAGCAACGCCATCGACATGAGTTTGACGCCGTAGGCTTCAATCGGAATCAACTTATTGACTTCCACTTCAGGTCGCGCCTCAGCCGCTCCCAGCATGATAGGTACGTTCGGACCATAGACGTCCATGTCCATCACGCCTACCCGCGCGCCATCGAGCGCCAGCGACACCGCCAGATTCACAGCCACGGTCGACTTACCAACGCCGCCCTTACCGGAAGATACCGCGACAATGTTGCGCACTCCTTCGACGGCAACCTTGTCGCCGATGCCACGTCCTTTGGGAACTTCCGCATCCATAGTGACGTTGACGGCAGTAACACCAGGTAAGGCTCCCACCAGCTCGCGCGCGGCACTTTCCATCTCAGCTTTTACCGGACACGCCGGCGTGGTCAGGACGATGCGAAACGAAACCACTCCGCCTTCGATTTTCAAATCCTTAATGAAGCCGAGCCTGACGATGTCTTTGTGAAGATCGGGGTCTTCAATCTGACGCAACGCGTCGAGTACTAATTGTTCAGTTACTTGTGTCATAAATCCTTAAAAATACCTTGTAAAGCAAACAGTTAGTTTGCGCTTGTCAGAACCACCTGCGTAAGCGGGCGGATCCACCCGCTTACGCAGGTGGTTCTGACTAAATCTTCTCAACCACTAATGCGCTGTTCTTGGAACCAAACCCAATGCAATTGCAAAGGGCGATGCGTACGTCAGCTTTCCTGGCCACATTAGCCACGTAATCAAGATCACATTCCGGGTCGGGCTCATCCAGATTGATCGTCGGCGGAATCATGCCGGTGTGCATGGCACATAAGGCTGCACCCAATCCGGCAGCGCCGCTGGCTCCCTGAGGATGACCAATCTGAGACTTCGTCGCGGACATTGGAGTCGTAATCGCCTGGCCATTCAGGACGAGCTTCAACGCACTGGTCTCAATCCGATCGTTGAGCACTGTAGACGTACCATGCAGGTTCACATAATCGACTTCTTCAGGAGCATGTCCCGCATCGGCCAGCGCCAGCTTCATGGCCCTGGCTGGCTCGTCGCCGGTCGCTTCGAGACGCACACGATGATAGGCGTCACAAGTGGCGCCGTAACCGGCAATCTCAGCGTAGATTTTGGCACCCCGGCTTTGTGCATGTTCGAGATCTTCCAACACGTAAATCCATGCGCCCTCTCCCAGGACGATGCCCGAACGACCCAGTGCAAACGGACGCGAAGCCCGTCCTGGCTCGTCATTATATTCATTAGTCAAAACGGTCATGAGGTTGAAACCAGCCAAAATGCCTGGCGCAATGGGCGCATCTACGCCGCCAGTTAACATCACATCCTGACGCCCCAGCGCTATGTGTTGGGCCGCGTAAGCTATCGCATCGGTCGAACTGGTGCAGCCGGTTGAAACGATATGGGAGAGACCGCGCAGGCCAAACGCCATCGACAACTCGCTCGATAGACCGCCGTGAGTTGAAGAGGGGATCGTATAAACGCTCGCCTTGTAGGTTGGGCCAATATACCAGTAGGCATACTGTTGTTCCGTGAAGGCGAGTCCGCCGCCACCGGTGCCCAAAACCACTCCGAACGCCCGTCGCTGCTCCAACGAAAAGTCGGCAGGGGTGAGGGCGGAATCTTCGAGCGCTTCTCTAGCGGCCGCTAGAGCGAGCGGCACGGTTCTCGGAACGTGTTTTCGATCTTTGGGGTTGAGTTGTGCTTCCCAGTCAAAGTCTGGAACCTGGGCCGCGATCTTCACGGGAGACTCTGAGACGTCGAAAGACTCGATTCGGCGCACGCCACTCTCGCCATTAATCATCGCATTCCAGAATGTTTCTCGCCCGATTCCAAGGGGAGTGACACAACCCATGCCGGTAATCACTACTCTGCGAGGACTTTTGAAGTCTTTGAACATGTAAAGTAATCCTAATTAACGAGGCTAGCAGGCCGGAGTGCGCCGTCAGCATAACACGACGAATGGCCACAAGACTAAAG
>DATKIS010000138.1:0-2584 GCA_035543975.1 Pyrinomonadaceae bacterium | reverse complement strand
CACCAACATTTCAAGAAGTTACAAAGGATCATCTTCTTCCATTTATTCCGGTCGGCAAAAACACTACGGAGTAAGGTCCGTTGACCGGAAGATTCGTCTCGATTTTCGAAGCATGTATCCCATCAGAGTAGAGCTAGGCTTTGCGAGCGAACCCTATTTATTGGACGGCGCAGCGACTGCCTTAGTCAAACGAAGAAATGCTTGTTCCAAGCTCTCCTGAGCCGGGGTCAACTCATATACTTTGATCCCATGAGTGAGTACAGTGCGTTCACAGCAGGAATTCGTTCAGCGTCGGCATCAATACGCAAAAAAGCAGCGCCATACTGGCTAACCGTCAAGCCAGGTTCTCAGACCGCCAACGCCGTGGGGGCGCCAAAGCGGGTAGAACTATTGCAGCCTCTCGTTGAGTCAGCCGCCCCAGGAACACTCGCAGTCGAAAGTATTAGAAAGCTCAAAAGCCCGAGAGTTGAGGAAATGGGTCCTTAGGAAGCCAAAGCGGGATGCGTTGGCGACGAAGTGGGGGCCCGCTGCTGCCGCCACCGGATGACGTGAAGATGACGACATTCCGTGGCGAGAGGTAACCGGACGAAGCGTGACTTGCAGCCGTCAAAGTCATGCTTACGTCTAAAGTGCGTTCACCGACATAAGTTAGTCGGTATCTGTTTTTGTCACGCCTTGCCACAGCACTGCCAACATTTTGCGTGAAACCATTCGGGTAACTGATTTTTTAGGCGACGCTATGGCCGCTTGCACTCGTAGTAAAAACGCTCGCCCTTTGCATTTACAATCTGCCAGGGGTCCGACTGAATGCCTGGGCCAGGAACAGGCCATACCCCGTCTAACTGACGTTTCGCAAGCGGCGGGTTGTCCCGCAGATGTACGAGTACTTCTACAGTATCTGCTGTGGGCTGACTCGGTTCGCAGCTGACGCACGCGCCAGCCTGTTGGGTGCACCAATCGCGAACCACATCTTCCTTCCGCCCGGTCGCCGGGCCGATCCGGATATTGTTCAAGGCCTCGTTGTTGCTACCGGGCATCAACCTCAGTTTTAATCCAGACTCTCTGCTCCATCGGTTCGCGACCTGTCCCACCGGCTCAAGTGGGAGGCGGACGGCATTCTCGACGGTGACTTTAATATTCTTCGTCACTTCAAGACATTTCACGAATCCGTCGATCTGTTGAGGCGTTGCGCCTGTCTGGACACCTTTTTGGCCGGAGAGATCTAGAACCGTCGTTCCATCTGTGCCTCTTTCGAATTTCATGCCAACTCTATTGTTCTGCGGTAACACTTCCAGACAAGCATTCGACAGGTCGCTAGGGTCGCGAAACACCTGCCAGATCAGAAACAGCACCACTGCTCCTCCGACAATAACGAGGATAATGGCGATACTCTTGCGGCTTTTGTTTGGTGGCGACGTCATTTCGGATTATTCCTACAGGTTGGCACCAGGCGCGCCGCAGACCAATTTGCTTTGAACATCATCCAAAGGCCGCTGCTCGTGGTGAACTCGACGCAGCCCGGCGAGACGGTGGCTCGTCCAACATCGTGGACTGGAAACGCGCCCCCTTTCGACGACTGATTGAGCGCCTCCTCATTGAAGGCCGCCTCAATGCTCTTCGTGAGTTTATCCGAACGCACAGCATCCACCAGTTCCTCTAAACCGTCCAATGGAACTGATTGCGGTACTCGTACGCTTTGGTTTCCCGCCGCTACGACCATATAGATCAATACGGCATCCACCAGCTGCTGCGGATCCCGAGAACTCAGCACCCTCACGGCCTCGGAAGGGCTCAATCCAGGATCCGGTTGCGTCAGGTTCCTCCTTCCGTATTTCCTTAACAATTCAGCCGCACGCGTCTCGCTCTCTCGTCCGAAAAGATTGAAGTCGATGGTACAGCGGCTGCCACTTTCTGCCGCGGAACAACTCGTATTTCCCTCGCCGTCGGCGGGAATCTTTTGGCAAGAGCACTGCACCTTCCCACTCGCTGACATCGACATCTTGCTTTGAATGCACTGGAGCAAGGTGGAGTCCTTGGCCAGCACTTCTTTTTTCTTGGCAATCTCATCCGTGATGGCCTTGTCTGTTTTTTCGTTTCTGAGCGCGGCTTCCAGCGTTTGAATCATCCGGTTCTCTGCTGGGGTTTTCGTTGGCTTCTCTTGTAAATCGTCTAATAGCTTCTTACGGCCCTCTAACTCAGCTACAGTCGGTGCTTTTGTAAGCTCGCTTTTGAGCGCACTAATCTCGTTGGTAAGCTGCTGGAATTCCGCCACCAGTTCAGCTCTTCTGTTCGCGAGCACGACGGAGTCCCTATACTGCGCGATCTCAACGCAACGGTCTGACGTTGTTTGGGCCGTGGATGTGGTGTGAGTTGCGACTGTCAGGAAGAATAGAAACGCTACGATCACTTGTAGAGGATTAAGTTTCATAGCGATTCTCTGTCGTAAGAGTAAAAAGCATGGCCCTCTTTATCATTTCTATGAGAGTAGATCAAGTCGCATTCTGACGACGGGTGCCATTAAGCGGCTTGTGTAAAAACCTCGAGATCGCGACGGCTTTCGCCTTCCGCAGCGCGTTCGGCGTCC
>DATKIS010000137.1:0-2904 GCA_035543975.1 Pyrinomonadaceae bacterium | reverse complement strand
TTGGTTTTTTCAAACGCTCGCTTTTCAATCGACGTAGCCTCATCAATTGAAGGTGAGGCAGTGAGAGAATGCCCTTCCCCAGTAGTCACGCGCCGGGGTCTTGAGAGCGCGACGTCGCTGCTTGGATAGGAAACGAGTCGCGCCACAGGGCGGGCTTGAATATTTTGGGCTGCGATACTGGGGCAAAACGTGAAAATCAAGAGGCCTAGGAAGCTTGACGCAAGGATGAAAGACAAACTTCCAGACGCAGGGGGGGTTATTTTTGGAGAAATCATCGAGAGTATCCCGCTTAGCTTGGCTGCTAAGTGAAAGGCCTGAGGTAGGTTGTTTAGGGATCGAACCTAGCCGGGGCTGGCAGGTCAGTAGTATCAATTTCAGATTAGCAAAAGCGCTAAACGAAGATCAACACTATTCGGCTGAGTGCCAAAATAGTTCTTTCGAGGACGTAGTACTTAGGGCTATTTGGAGGAATCCTGGCCATTTTGGTAGGGCGAAAAGCGTCGGACGGCTCGCGCCCACGCGTTTCGCATTGGGTAGCAGTACAAAAGCACCGCAATGGCGACCAACCCTGCACGGTAAGTGTATGTGTCATCGGCGGTGTACAGTGTCGCTGCAAAACCTACCACTGCGGCCGCACACCCGATCAGAGCAATCAGGAGCGTTGTTCGCTGCAAGGTAATCAGGAGGCCCGATGGGCCCCTCAGTCCAGCGATGTCTTCGAGTCGCATCGTGGCAAATCTGGTGCGGCGAAGCGCGATTGCACCCAAGCCGAGTCCTAGAATCGTAATCAGGACGGCCATGTGGAGCGACGGATTGGTGTGTTGGGTAAGGAACTTCTTGCTGACAAGGGCGAGTACGCAAAGGAGGACTACGCCAATCAAGAGTCCTTGAACAGTCCGAGCAGTCGTCTTGTGGCGGCTAGCCAGCTCTGACTCAACACTGCTAGTTGGTTTTGACGAAGACGAAGTTTCCATATCGGTTGTCCTGTGAAACATCTAACAGGTCGAGGCAATTGGGCAAGGCAAGCGGGTTATGGAAACGGCCTGCCGTGGGAATCACGACAGGCCGCGTCTATTTATCATCGACAATGCGCTCGTCGTTATGGCTTGAATGGAGCAGAAGTAGCCGGCGTTACCGGCGGAGTCTGGGTCGCATTCTGCGTCGCGGGCCGTTGACCAGGATTCGGGGCAGTACCAGTTGGACGACGCTGGACCGGCGCCACCGGCGTGACATTAGTGGGCAACTGTCCGTTGTATTTGATAACCTCGTCGATCAGGTCAGTCGCACCCTCCGGCTTGTCCTTGCTGATCAAAATTCCGTTGGGATTAACAGTTACATCTGCTTTGCCCATTACTTCCTTCATTAAGCTGCCCATGAAGCCCGTACGCTCGGGTGGCGGAAGGTTCTTTCGGGTTGGATCCGGCTCCGGAACAGGAACTCCAATAATACTCAACTGCTCTTTCGCCCTCTCGGCGTAATCACTATTAGGGTGGTTCCGCAGGAGATTCTGGTAGTACTTAGCAGCTTCGTCCGGCTCTTCCTCCTGTTGGAAAGTAGTGGCCAGGCGAAACAAAACCTCATCCGTCAGCGAGAAGTGCGGGTACTTGTCAACTATCTCTTTGAGCCGTGATTGCGACCCTTTGAGCCCACCTTTATGGCCCTTGTAACGAGCATCGTAATAGAAACGCGCGATTTGCAGGTTGTGCATTGCCAGACTTTCCTGCGTTTCCACCAGGTTGGCCTCAACGACAGGGCGCAGCTTGGTCTGCGGATACTGCTGCAGAAGCGACTTAAGACGTTGTTCGGCTTTCCGCGCGTGAGTTACGTCGCGGTCTGACAAACCCATCTGCCTCATCTCGGATTCTGCAACCTTCAACATTGCATCATCGGCAAGTGGATCTGTGGGAAAGAACGTGAGCCAGTCAAGATAGCCCTGGGCAGCCTGAACCAGCGACGAGGTCGACCCTTCAAGGTAGAACGAATCAGCAATCGCGAGTTTTGCTAAGGCGAGAAAAGGTGAATCCGGATAAGTGTTGATGATTGTCTGGAAAAGAAGCCGGCCGGTTTCATGCCTGCCACCCCGGACTTCCTTTACGGCTTCCTGGAACAACACACGATCACGGCCGGCTGCCACCGTGCCAGTCAGTTCTTCATACTTATCGTCTCCGCCACCGCCCAGGAGCCCAAAAAGGCGACCCTTCTTCTTCTTTTTCCCAGGGGCGTTACTTGAAGTTGAGGCGGTCGTTCGTGCTCCTGCTGTGGCCTGAAGTCCAGCCTCAACCCGCGTATTGATATCTGCCACCGAACTCTCAAGCCGATCTAGCGCCGTTGGGTCGTAGCGTTCGGCACGTTCTTGCTTTCCACGGATGTCGTTGACTTCAGAAAGAATGGAGCCAACCTCTTTGTCCAAACCACGGAGTCGCTCACGCGGATCGTCCGCATTCTTTTTGTCCTTCTCACTCGGGGCACCCATCGACGAGATCGCGCTGGTGAGCGATCGGCGCATGGACTCCAGCTTCGACCGCATCACGTCGAGACGTTGCAGCGTCGGCAACTCACTCTGCGTGCCCCGTTGCGCAGGCACAAGATTGAATAGAGCCAGGATGAGCGCCGCGCAAATTACCCAATTAGCACCAAAGCGAGAATGCATATAACTAACCTCCAAAAACTATTGTCGAGTTTCGACTATTTCTCTTCCCCGGGAGCTTCAAAATTGAACTCGGAGTCTCTAACACGCAGACCCTGGTCCCAAAAACTGGGGCCGTTAGACCCACTGGACGGTCGCCTCGCGCAGGCCCCGCACAGCTGCCTCAGGATTATTAGCGCCAAAAACCGCTGATCCCGCGACAATGATTTCGGCTCCGGCCGCCACCACCGAAGCGATGTTCTCCAGGTCTATGCCGC
>DATKIS010000136.1:0-2951 GCA_035543975.1 Pyrinomonadaceae bacterium | reverse complement strand
GACGTGGTGGAGATTGCCGGAATATCGGAGATCTCGCGCTCACCCAAACGCATAATTGAGCCCTTGCCAAACCTCTTTTCAATACTTGATAGAGCCGCATCAATCGCTTTGCCGCGGTCTACGCTTATTCGGTCTTCAGCCATGACATACATCTCTCTTTCTTCGCTCCTTTTCTCGAGTCCGCGGCCAGAAACTATCATGACCGCCTGAAGTGCGCCGAGCATACCACATGAAACGCGAGAATGGAACAATGTTTCATACTTGCAACAAACTATTTTAACCGCCAGCACGAGGGCTAAGGTGAAACCGGGCCGGAGGCACCTACCAGGCTTTCAATCGTAAATCCGGTGCGGCGCTCAACTTGTTCACAGAGCGAAGGCACTCCCCCGGCGGGCTCGTCTTTTGAAATACGCTCGACGCGCCACATAGGAAAGAACAGGTCACCAAATCCGACAAATGGCTCCTGGTGAACAACTGCGCTCACCCAAGCATCGAATGCGTTCAAATCGAGGCCGCGCAAGAATATGCCCGCCGAACTGATCTCGTCGAGTATGCCCCAGCATTTCTCACGAGGGGTGTGGAGCACGAGAACAATCGCCGCGCCTCGCTGGATTCCTGACGTCGGTTTATCATTTTCCGGCATTGCTCGGTCCCTCGCAGAGGTACAAACATCTCATAGCCAGCAGGCTCACTTTCACAGATTAGAGCTCTTTGATTTACTCGACAACATCTAGGCCGCAGTCACCCTTTACCAGCAAATGCCAGAGTTTTTGCTTTCGTGATCGGATAAATGTCGGAAGCTCAGCGTACAGCCTGTGAGGCTGTGTCGGATCCGGCGAAAAGCTGGAACTCTAAACTGCTCGCGTGCCCGACCAAAGATTTTTCAATTACCGCTGGCTCGTGCTGGGTTAGTCTTCGCACCAATGTATTCTTCAAACCAAGCCAGATTAGTCTCCTTACTTTTCAATACCATCTTAGGCTCATTTGGACCATGTGGCATGCGTGGCAAAACAATCATTCGTACAGGCACATTCTGAACTTTGAGTGCATTGTAAAATTCATATCCTTGCGAAATCGGCACCCGTTCGTCAGCTTCACCGTGTTGAATCAGGCTTGGCGTGCTCACACCCTTCACATTAAACATGGCTGAATGTGAACGATAGATCTCGAGGTTCTCCCACGGTTGACCGCCAAAATAGTCGGGAATGAAACTGGGGATATCGGCGGTGCCGATGAAACTCATCAGGTTGGTAACCGCGGCGCCGACCGATGCCGCTTTGAAACGGTGGGTTTGAGTTATTACCCACGAGGTCATAAAGCCGCCATAACTCCATCCCATCACTCCGAGCCGCCCTGGGTCGGCCACGCCCATTGCGATTACATGATCGACACCGGTCATCAAATCCTGGTAATCGCCGCCGCCCCAATCTTTGATGTTGGCAAAGCGAAACTTCTGTCCGTAGCCGGAAGAGCCTCGCGGATTCACGCGCAACACCGCATATCCTTGCGAGGCAAACGAGGCCACCGGATAAACGCCGCGATTGCCGGCCAGAAAGCTCTGGGTAAAGACGCCGGCTGGCCCACCATGAATCACGAGCAGCAACGGAACCTTGCGTCCTGCCTGGTAAGCGACTGGGTAAGTTAACAACCCTTCGATTTCCAGCCCGTCAGAACTCTTCCATTTCACTACTTCCGTCTTACCGACCGGGAGTTTCGGCAAGGCAGCATTGGCGCGGCTGACCTGGACTGGAGCGAAATTGCCGATTCCACTGACGTATGCCTCGGGTGCCTTATCCGGTGCCTGCATGGTGAAGCCAAGCATCGTCCCCGCACGGTTCAACGAGAAGCCGCCAAACACTTCGTTGCCCTTGTTGAGTTCCGTGATCGCACCCGTCGCAACGTCAACAGCGGAGAAGCGCGTGATAGTTCCTCGAGTTTCCACGAAGACGATTCGCTTGCCGTCCGCCGACCAATCGATGACGCCGGGCTGGGCATCATCGGTTTCCGGCAGTAGTTTTAGAGTGCCACCTCCAGCCGGGATTAAGGCAATTCTGCGATAACCGGCCCACCGGGGCGGGTCATCAGAGATGCTGAATGAAATCCATTTGCCGTCTGGCGAATAGAAAGGTGTACCCTCAGCGGCAGTGGTGGCAGCCAGGGTTTTGACCTTGCCAGTCGCAACATCAACCGCGAGCAAATCAGCAGTCGGCCAATAGTCGGCCTTCGGCATTTTCGTTCGCGTAAAAGCAATGGTCCGTCCGTCGGGTGCCCAGGCAAAATCCGCTTCGATATTGTCCTCTCCGCCCAGGCGGCGGGGTTCGCGTTTGCCATTTGCATCTTTCGCGAGTTTGATTAGGTTGAGTCGATTCAACTTGACGTTCTCATCGATCCAACGCCAGTCGTCTTTTCCTTTGGTATTTTTCTCCTCAACGTCGCTATTTGCGTCGCGCATCAGAAACGCTATCTGGGTCCCGTCAGGAGACCAGGCAAAATTTCCCACGCCACTCTTGACGTCGGTGAGTTGCTCGGCCTCGCCGCCAATCAGCCGAAGCACATACAAATTACTCTTGCCATTCCGACTGGAAATAAACGCAAGCATTTTGCCATCAGGTGACCATTGCGGGTTGTCCGACGACTTCTCTGAATAGGTGAGCTGCATCTGTTCGCTGCCATCGGTGTTGGCCAACCAGATTTGCGAAACAAACTCGCTCTTTTCGGGGGTCATCACTGCGGAGTTCACCGTGTAGACAACCTTCTTCCCATCGGGCGACACGCGCACGGCGCCAATTGCGTTGACCGACATTTCCAATTCAGGGGTCCAGCGCGATTGAGCATTACAATTAAGAGACAGCGAAAACAAAACTAAAGGCAACAAGGCAAAGGCTGTCACGTTTCGGGGGCTGCAACTTCGCATCGAGTCTTTCCTCCTGATCAAAGTCTATTCGCGCGGC
>DATKIS010000135.1:0-2877 GCA_035543975.1 Pyrinomonadaceae bacterium | reverse complement strand
CGCAGGTATTCATGTTTCAGTGGGCGGTACAACGAGATCCGCGCTTCTTCGATCGACCGAATGACTTCCGGCCGGAACGCTGGACCGATACGCTTGCCAGCAGCCTGCCCAAGTATGCCTACTTCCCGTTTGGCGGTGGCCCACGCGCCTGTATCGGAAACTACTTTGCGATGATGGAAGTCGTGCTCTTGCTGGCGATGATTGGGCAGCGCTTCAAGTTTTCCTTGTTGCCAGAGCATCCGGTGGGTCTGTTACCAGCAATGTCGCTGCGACCAAGGGACGGAATCAAGGTAGTAGTGAAGAGTCGATAGGTTGAATCAGGGTTGAGGTAACGCTTTGGGTCCCTCAGCATTACCGTCTAATCTTATTTCTGGAAAACCCTTCTTAGCGATATCATTTGGAGTCGGAGATATAAGCTAAATGTTTGTTTCAACAGAAACCCTATTGCGCCAAGCGCTTGAGCTCCCCGCAAACGATCGTGCTGCGCTAGTGGAAGGGCTTATCATCAGCCTGGATAAGCCTGATCCTGCGATCGATGCGCTGTGGCTAAAGGAAGCTGAAAACCGGCTCGCAGTCTATCGCTCCGGAGAGCTTGGAGCGGTTGACGCCGACGAAGTCTTCGCTGAATTAGGCAGGGAACCTTGAAGACTCGTTTCTTGCTACCCGCGCGCACTGAACTCAAATAAGCAGTCCGTTACTACAATGCATACGGCGTAGGGCTAGGTGACAAGTTCCGTGACGAGGCCTGGTATGGCCAGCCGTTGAGGAATTACTGGAGCTTGTAATCCAAAATCAGATCTGAACACTAAGGTACCAGCGACTAACTTAGGGTAGAAGACCCCAGCTCGTCTACTCAACAACGCTCGCAATCCGCCCCCATTCCTCCAGCGTCAGCGTCTCCGCGCGCCGCTGCAAATCAACCTCAGCCCGGCAAAGAATGATGCTGGCTCCACCGTGACTTTTCACGATCTCCCTTAGCGGTGAGGGCGCATTTCGCAGGTTGTTGAGAATCGTCTTTCGCCTTTGTGCAAAACCTGCGCTGACTATTTGCCACAACCGGGCTTCGTCCTTCACCTCCACAGCCGGCCGGGGCCTGACCGTCAATCTCAAAACGCTGCTCCAGATCTTCGGCGCCGGTCGAAATGAGCTGGGTGCAATGTCAAACAACTTCTCAGTTTCGCAATAGGTCTGGACAAAAACGGAAAGGTATCCGCGCTCGCCTGAGCCTGGGCTGGCGGTGATCCGCTCGACCACCTCCCGCTGAAACATCAGCACCATTTCCGTGAGGCAATGGCGTTGCTCGATTAATCTCTGAAGAATGGCGGTGGCAATGTTGTAAGGGAGGTTGGCGACAACGCGAGCACTCGTCGCCGGGCGAATCACATCGCAAACGTCTGCCACCAGGGCATCGTTTTGAACCAGCGTGAAATTTGGGTTAGCGCCGAATGACTCTTCCAGAAGGGGGATTAGGCCGCGGTCAAACTCAATTGCCACCAGACGTCCAGCCTTCTCCAAAAGGGGTTTGGTCAGGGCTCCCCTCCCCGGACCTATCTCGACAATAGTTTCCTCAGACCGGGGCGCCAACGCCTCAATAATTCGTTGAATGATTCTTTGATCGGTGAGGAAGTTTTGTCCGAAACGCTTGGACGGATGATGGACGGAGGTTGTTAAAGTGTGGCCGGGCGGTTCTGGTTCCTGTTTCATCCTTCCGCCTTCGCCTTCAGCCTTGGTTCGAGAGAACCTCGGCCGTCCACCCGCTTACGCAGGTGGTTCTGACTTTCGCGTCACCCACCTGCTTACGCAGGTGGTTCTGACTTTCGCGTCACCCACCCGCTTACGCAGCTGGTTCTGACTTTCGCGTCACCCACCCGCTTACGCAGCTGGTTCTGACTTCGCGTCACCCACCCGCTTACGCAGCTGGTTCTGACTTTCGCGTCACCCACCCGCTTACGCAGGTGGTTCTGACTTTCGCGCCACCCACCCGCTTACGCAGGTGTTCTGACTTCGCGTCACCCACCTGCTTACGCAGCTGGTTCTGACAGGGTGGGGTAACCGGTGATCTCGATGTCTCGGCCATGTTCGGTGATGACAATGTCCCGAAGTTCGAGAGCGTCAACCAACCGAGCGGGGCCTTCGCCGCCGACAGCGATGGGAGCTTCGCGACCGCCAATGATTATTGGCGCGATGAAAAACGAGACTTTGTTGACTAGGCCGGCGTCGATAAACTTACCGGCCACGTTTGCTCCGCCTTCAACCAGTACACTCTCCAGCGATCTTTTGCCGAGTTCTTCCAGGATCATCGGCAGGTCCCGCCCGTTTCTTGCGTCCCGCACCACTTCCACTCCGCGCAACTCGAGATGATCACCTTGCCCAACTGTCTCGGCACCGGAAAAAACTAACACCGGGGCCTCTGTTGCCGACGCAACCAGTTTGGACTCAGCTGAAACTCCCAATTTCTCGTCGAGCACCACACGAACCAGCGGTCTTCTGCGGTCCTTGCCTGAGCGATCAGTCAGCAACGGATCATCTGCCAACGCAGTGCCGGCGCCAATCAAGATCGCATCATATTCGTGACGCAGTTCGTGCACCCGCGCTCTCGACTCTGTTCCTGTAATCCAGCGCGAATCCCCTGTGCGCGTCCCGATTTTTCCGTCCAGCGACGTCGCCAGTTTTAGATGGACAAATGGACGCCCGGTACGCATGAAGTGAAAATACTTTTCGTTGACCCGCTCGGCCTCCGGCGAGAGCAATCCCACCGAGACTTTCACCCCTGCGGAGCGTAGGTGCTCGAAACCTTTACCAGAGACTTTCGGATTCGGGTCTTCAGTAGGAACCACCACGCGGCTAATGCCCGCCTTAATCAAGGCATCGGTGCAG
>DATKIS010000134.1:0-3868 GCA_035543975.1 Pyrinomonadaceae bacterium | reverse complement strand
CTGGCGATGCCCACCGGCTCAGACTTAAGTTGGATAGTCCATTCATAGGTGGCGTCCTTGATCGCAGCCAAACGCTTTTTCCCGCCGACCGCCTTCAAATAACTCTCGACCACTTTCTCAGCCGACGGCAGCTTCGGTGGCGTTGACGCTCGCTGTGCAGTTCCCGGCTCGACCGGCTCCTTCGCAGACAGCGTCGCCGTCGGACCGCCAAGCAGTAATAAGATTCCTACCAAGCTGACGGCCAGGCGGCGACTCGAAGCGCGCTGCAACCGAGCGCGGCCAAAGGCTCCGGCGAACAAAGTCGGCCGTAAACTATTCATCACTTCTTTCGCTTAGTTGCAGCAGGCGCCTTGCCTGAACCTCCACTTTTCGCCGCCCCCTTCTTACGCTTCTTCTCTACCTTTTTGTGAGCCGCCGCCATTACCTGAGCAACTTGCTCTGCCTTAGTCAATCGCTTGTCGCCCCCGGTTTGTTGCCCCGGGTGGTCCTGCTCAGTCATCTCGCCCTGATGTTTTTGATACTCAAACTCATTAACTGCGTTGCCGGCCCCCACCTTGGCAACATCCAGGTTTCTCATCTGTTCTCTGCCCATATCCACATCCTTCCTGTTTGTTTAGGTCAATAGCCTGTGAACGTGCCTGATCATGATTGCTTTCTCATTTCACAGTAGTATCGCTTTCTCACAAAAGTCATACGATCCACTAACTAACACGAAGCCGCCTGAACCCGGGTTCTTGAACTTTCCTGTAGTTTCGTGAACGGTTCTCACTAACTGCCGGCCGAAAGTCCCGAACGTGAAAAAAGATGCCGCTGGCGTCATACTGGCTGCTTGACACTGCAAAGTTGGCATTCGTATAGTGCAATCCTTCGCAGGATTTGCGTTTCTTGTCCTCCAGGCCGGCTTAGCTCAGTTGGTAGAGCGTCTGATTCGTAATTAGAAGGTCGCCGGTTCAACTCCGGCAGCCGGCTCCACAAAAACACATCCTTCACCACCTACCTTACCATACCTAAAAACCGCAAAAGTAAGCGGCAGGACTGTGATAACCTCAAACTATGCGAATCAACGCTGCGCAGCTTGATAGGTATCAACGCGAAGGCTTTCTGGTACTGGAAGGTTTGCTGGACGCCGCTCTGTGCGACCGGTTGCGTGTCCGCGCGGAAGAGATGGTGCGGGAGTTTGACCCAAGCGGGGTCGTCTCAATCTTCTCGACTTACGAACAGTCGAGGCTGACCGACGATTACTTTCTGGAGTCAGGCGACAAGATTCGTTTCTTCTTCGAGGAAGATGCTTTCCTTCCGGATGGTAGTCTCAAGCAAACCAAGGAACGCTCGATTAACAAAATCGGGCACGCGCTTCATGAACTGGATCCTGTATTTCGCGAGTTCTCTCAGGCTGACGTCATCAAACAATTAGTTGCGGACCTCGGCATCGCCGCACCGTTGCTCCTGCAGTCAATGTATATCTTCAAACAACCAAAGATTGGCGGCGAAGTCACTTGCCATCAGGACAGCACATTTCTTTACACAGAACCGCGCGACATTGCCGGCCTCTGGTTCGCGCTTGAAGATGCAACGGTTGACAACGGGTGTCTGTGGGCGATTCCCGGAGGCCACAAGCTGGGATTGAAATCACGCTGGCTGAGAAGCCCAAACGGAATGAAGTTTGACGTTTTCGATTCCAGCCCCTGGCCGGAAGAACTACTGGTCCCGCTGCAAGTGCCGAAAGGGAGTCTGATCATTCTTAACGGCCTTGTGCCGCACAAGAGTTTGGCTAACCGGTCGGCGAAATCCCGACATGCCTATTCACTGCACGTGATCAGCGGGAACTCCCGCTATCCGGCAGACAACTGGCTCCAACGTTCCGCGGAATTGCCACTCCGCGGTTTTGATGACTAATCAGGATCATTAGATAGCGAGGTTAACCTTTTTATGCCTGCTTCCATCGAACTGGAGCGCCGTCTTCGTTGGGCCGATGCCGATGCCGCCGGGCGGCTACACTTTCCCCGTATCTTCGAACTCATCGAAGAGGCTGAGAGTGAACTGGTGCGCGGGATCGCCTGGCCGATGAATCGCACTATGGGTTATGACTTTCCGCGAGTGCACGTGGAATGCCGATTCCTCCGCGTACTCGAGCTCGACTCTTCCTTCCGGCTACGGCTCACTGTTGGCAAATTGGGACGCACTTCAATTCGCTACGATTATCAAGTCTTTGACGCCGACGAAGAACTGGCGATAGAGGGGACGATGACCATCGTCGTGTTACAGGATGGGAAGCCCACGGAGATTCCAACTTCGCTGCGAGCGGCGCTTAGTGGCGATTTACATTAACCCGGAGAACGATCCATGGAAGGACACGAAATCACTCGAACTAAAGACGACTCTTCGCGCCGTTTCGTGTGACTTAGTGGATCGCTCTTGAACTCGGTGAGTTCAGGCTTGGGCGGTTTTCTCGCTCCGCACCAACGATACCAACGGGCCGGTCATGAAGGTCGTAATCAACGCCATCAGAACCAACATCGCGAACGAGCGCCCCGACAGTATGCCCAGGTCATAACCGATATTCAGCACGATCAGCTCAACTAAACCACGGGTGTTCATCAATGCACCCAAAGAAAACGCATCCTGCCAATTCATCCCGCACCACCGAGCCATCAACATGCTCGAACCGAGCTTGCCGGCGATAGCAACCGCAACAATCACCGCACATATCGCCCAACCCTGCCAATCATTAAGCAAGCCAATTTGTAAGCGCAGGCCCGTGAATGCAAAGAAGAGCGGCAATAGCGCTGCTGCAGTCAGAGGTTCAAGTTTTTCCTTGAGCAAGGTGCGCAGTTCGACATCCGGAGGCATCACTACGCCAGCCAGAAACGCGCCAAACAGGGAGTGAATACCAATCGACTCCGTCAGCAGAGCGCAGGCCAGTAGGAAGGCCAGTGTCACCGCCAGCAAGGTTCGACTCTGTTCCTGACCATTCGGTCGCTCCGGTAACCATGCTCTAGAAACACGAGCTAGCTGGCGCTTGACTACCAGGAGCATGAGTGCGGCGAAACCTAAAGCCAGACCGATCGTAACCAGCGAACCCGCCACACTTCCTGATTTGGTGAAAGCAATCACCAGGGCGAGCATGCACCAGGCCGTAACATCATCAACGGCGGCGCACGTAAGAGCGATGCTTCCGAGATATGTCTGCGACATCCGTCGATCTTCGAGGATTCGCGCCAATACCGGGAATGCGGTGACGCTCATCGCGATCCCCATAAATAACGCGAAGGCGCTAAACGAGGTCGAAGCCGGGGCCAGCGAACGGTAGAACACCAGTGCCAGGGTTACACCGAGGAAAAACGGCACAATGATACTGGCATGACTGACCATCACGGCAGTGTGCGCCCTCTGACGCAGATGCCGGACGTCCAGTTCCATCCCGACCACGAACATGAACAGAACGACTCCAATTTGACTGAGCAGCTTCAATATTTCCATCGAAGATGCGGGAAAGATGAAAGTCACCACTTGTGGGGCAAGCCAACCGAGCAGTGAGGGACCCAAAAGGATTCCCGCGACAATCTCTCCCAGGACGGGGGGCTGCCCAATCTTCTGGAAAAGCGTCCCAACCAAGCGGGCCGCCACAATGATTACCACCAGTTGCAAAAGCAGAATGCTGAGCGAGTCTCTAAGGTTGTGATGAACGGCACCGACCGCCGATCTTGGTACGGAATCAGGTTGAACTGGAGAGTGACTTACTGCGGATGGCTCGGCAGATGAAACTATCGCCTGGCGGTCGACATAAAGAACAGCGCCGGCTCTCAGGACGAGCCAAGTCCCGAAACCAAAGATCAGCAGCAAAGCTATATAGGACGAAAGATGCTTA
>DATKIS010000133.1:0-2374 GCA_035543975.1 Pyrinomonadaceae bacterium | reverse complement strand
CTACCTATTTGGCAAATGATGCGGAGGACGTACAGGTTCGAGTCATTCTGGCAATTGCGGGGGCTGAACTCGCCCGCGCCCAAAACGTAAAGCATATGAAAGCCAGCCGGGAATACGGCTTGAAGGCGATTGAACTGATCGAGGCAGACAAGAAACCCGCAGCTTTGGCAGCCGACGCCTGGGTGAAGGAAAAAGCCATGTTGCCGACGCTGCATCAACAAATGGGCGTCATGGCTCTGATTGAACAGAAAGCCACCGACGCACAAGCTAGCTTGGAAAAGGCGGCAAAGCTAAATCCTGCGGATCCTTTTAACCATGCTTTGCTGGGCAGCATCACCAACGGCGAATACCAACAGCTGGCCCAAACCGCACGAGGTTTGCCCGAGGGCAAGTCCAAAGATGAGCTGGTGAAAAAGGCAAATACACTTTTGGACAAGGTAATCGAACACTACGCGCAGGCTGTCGCCCTGGCAACGGGTAAGCCGCAGTATAAGCCGCTGGCTGATCAGGTGATGCTAGACCTGACGACCTATTACAAGTATCGTCACAATAATTCAGTTGAGGGTCTGCAAAAGTACATCGACGGTTACAAGCTGCCGTGAGGGTTTAAGACTGGGGTAAAGGGGAAAAGGGGAACGGGTAAAATGGACTCGGAAGGAAGCGAGATCTTCCTCGCGCCTTTCCTTTTCCCGTTACCCTTTCCCCCTACTCGTAAATGGTCTGCACCTTCTCGTGAAAGTCTCGCCGGTCCACGATGTAGTGGATCTTAATGCCTCCGGCGCCGGCTCACAAAAGATATTATTCGTGATCTTTCGAGTGATTTCGTGGATCGGATAACTCCAACCTTACGCACCATCCACGAAAACTACACGAAAGGGCTCGAAGGCACCTGATCACATTAGGGAGACCAGGGCCGGCTGCAATCCCTCATCCGTGTGACCCACTGCCAGATCGAGTTCTGCTTCCACTTCGCCCACTGCCGAGGCCAGTTTTCCGAAGTCGAAAAGCTTGTGATCCAATAGGTGCGACGGGATCGCGTTGCCGAGCGCGTTCAGCATGGAGCTCCGGATATTCGGGATTTCTTTCTCCAGCTCCGTGACCAGCCTATTGATCCGGGCGCGCTTTAGGTTTGGTTGTGAGCCGCAAAGATCGCAGGGGATGATCGGAAACTGCTGCGCCTCGGCAAAGGCTGTGATCTCCGTTTCACGACAATAGGCCAGCGGTCTGATCACGGTGTTGCGGCCGTCGTTTGAACGCAGGACCGGAGGCATGGCTTTAAGTGACCCGACAAAGAACAGGTTCAACAGGAAAGTCGTGATGATGTCGTCGGCGTGATGCCCTAAAGCAATCTTGTTGCAGCCTTCTTCCACCGCGAGGTTGTAGAGGATCCCACGCCGCAAACGCGAGCAGACTGAACAAAACGTCTTCCCCTCGGGTACCAATCGCTTAACAATTGAATACGTGTCGCGTTCGATTATGCGAAAGGGAACGCCTCGCGTTGCGAGGTAGTTTGGCAGGACCGTGGCCGGAAATCCGGGTTGCTTCTGATCCAGATTCACAGCCAGAAGGTCGAATCTCACTGGAGCGCGTGGCTGAAGGTCGAGCAGGAGCTCCAGCATTGTGTAGCTATCCTTGCCGCCAGACAGGCAAACCATAATGCGATCGCCGTCGCTGATCATGCTGAAGTCAGCGATAGCCTGGCCCATCGCGCGCTGGAGCGTCGTTTTCGTTTTGCGGTCTTCAGTCATAATTTATGTCAGGTCGGAACTACAGCATGCCATGGCTAATTTGCCAAAGACAAACCTGGAATCTCGAGCCAGAGCCCTCATCCCCAGTTTCTCTGTGCAACCTTCGCGTTCGCTGGGTGCCGTGGTTAAGAATCATCCCTAGAAACCACTCAAAGACACAGAGAACACGGAGGTTGTGCAGCGCGGCTATGAGCCGCAACCAAAACGTGAGAGGGACAATGGTCGAGTCTCGATGTCTCTCGCTTGGGTGCGCCAAAATCTTTGCCAGGAAGACAAGAAGAAATCAAGCCAGGTCGTCGCCATCTCGCGATATACCTTGACTGGGAAGATCGCTCAATAAATAATGAGTCGCCCACGCCGTCACGTACCTCGAACTCTGGCCCCATCTGAGAGGAAAGACCATGCCCCTAAAAAATAGAATTCGGTACGGCTTGCTAATCGTGTTTGCCGTAATGCTGCCAATCGCCATCGCGTATGCGGCGGGTGGGCGCATCGAAGGAAGAGTTACAGATCCAAAAGGTGACGCCGTAGTTGGCGCCTCAGTCACGATTACTGATGAGGTCAACAATCAGAGGTTTAGCGCGGTTACCGATCAGCAAGGGCGTTACAAGATCGAGGGGCTACCC
>DATKIS010000132.1:0-3400 GCA_035543975.1 Pyrinomonadaceae bacterium | reverse complement strand
TGAGACGGTTCAAACACAAGAGCCTGCTTCCGGGCGAGTCAAAGTTGGAACCAAAATCAAAATCAGTCTGCCCAACTCAATCTCAGAGAGGGATGAAGAATGAGAAGTGCAATCAGACACGTCTCGGCAACTTGGTTAATGATTGCCGTTATCGCCGGAACCTCTTACGGATGGAATAACGCTGGGCACATGACCATCGCCTATGTGGCGTATCAGCGTCTCTCGGCGCCAGCCAAAGCCAGGGTAGACGCGCTGGTCCGGTTAAACCCCCACTTTGAGAAATGGTCCGCCATGATTCCCGCCGAAACTCCGGCGGCGAAAAAGCCCCTGATGCTCTTCATGATGGCGTCGAGCTGGGCTGACGAAATCAAGGGCGATCCACAGTATCGTTCCGCAGATGTCTCAACGGCTTTTGGCGCGAGCGCCCCCATTCGTGGCTACTCGGATCTTTCAATGCACCGGGGTTGGCATTTTATTGACGAACCATTCTCGCCTGACAACACGCCAACTAAACCTCCTGCCGCCCCAAACCTCGGCACCCAGATTCCTGCACTTCGAGCCGTCTTAAGTTCGAATAGTTCGGATGAGCGGTTGAAGTCTTATGCGCTGGTGTGGCTGATCCACCTGGTAGGCGATGCTCATCAGCCGGTGCATTGCTCAAACCGGTTCACGCAGGCCAGTCCCAAGGGGGATGCCGGCGGTAACCTGGTTACTATCTGCGACCCGCAATGCGGAGCAAGATTGCATAACTTCTGGGATAGTTTATTGGGGACATCCAGTAATCCTGAGACCGCAATCGCAACAGGGCAAAAACTGCCCTTACCCCCTACTGCGGCGAAGAACTTGAGCACTGACACCTGGTTAAGCGAGAGTCTCACGGCCGCAAAAACCAGGGTCTACATGTCCCCAATCGGACCTGGGCCGGGTCCCTTTCGACTGACGACCACGTATCAAGCGTCGAGTCTAACTCTCGCAAAGAGCCGCGCTGTGACGGCTGGCGCGAGGTTGGCAAACGTTCTGAACGCTGAACTGAAGTGAGGGTGTCTCCGGCTTACGCCGCAGCAAAAAAGTAAATCACCAGCTGGCCGCCATTCTGCCCTCCGTCGGGCTAATCGCTTGTTGCGCAATTGCCAGGTACGCGTTTATGCGCACCTCCGGACGGCTAATCCTTTCGGCCCCCGCCTTCGCTCGATCAAAATTCGCCAGGGCCAGCGTGCCGAGTGCAGCCGTTAGCTGGGTGGCAGCATTGGCCACACTGCTTCCGTTCAGCAGCACCAACTCCCCATCCTCGTAATATTGCTGCCCAAAACCGTCCAGCACCTGGGCGGCGGCGCTCATCTCATTAAGCTGATCGAGAATTGGCTCGAGAATTTCGAAAGCTCGCTTTGAATCGTAACGCGAGAAGGCTCGAGCTATCTCCAGCAACGCGTTCATCTGCTCCGGGCCCTCAGTTCGGGCTGAGGGCGCCACCATCGCCCGGGCTTGTTCCAGCAAACTGATAGCTGCTGCCCGCTTTTGGCCCGGCCCGATTTGGTTCACTATCTGCGCCAGGATAGTGGCCCGCTCTCTCGCCGTGCGCAGCGTGGTGACTATCCGCAGGGCCTCTTCAATTTTGCCTCTCGAAGCTTCGATCTGAATGGCGTGCTGATCCAGATTCGACAATGCCTGCTGGAGCTGGGAAGGTTTATGGATATGATCCTTCAGAATCTGTCGCGCCGTCTCAAAGTCCCCGGCGTTTGTCGCCTTTTGTGCCAGCTGATGATAGAGCTGGTCTTTCAACTCCGGCGGCGCTTGAGCGGCCGCCTCCAAGCCGGCATCTAAAGAACCAGAGTTAATGGTGACGCGGTATTTCTGCCAGCGCGCACTCTGCGAATCGATGGGGGATTGAAACTCACTCAACTTCTTCTCGATGGCGGCAGAGCCCGCGGACGAGGATCCAACCGTCTCCGGCGCCATCGACTTCAGGGTGTTAAGAATATTTCGCGCTGCTTCCCTCTCCGGGGAATACGAATTCAACGCCGGCGGCGAATAAGAAAGCCCCTCGCCCAAAGTCTTCTCAAACAGATCTCGATAGTCCTGTTCTGACAAGAGAGCAACTTCAGGCTTCGCCGGCGGTGTACGTCCTCTTCGTCCCGATGAATGTGCTATTTGCAGGAGGTTTAGCGCAAGGTTGGTGGCCTCCTGGTTTTTCAGTAACTTTTCGCCTTGTAGCTTTACCGCGACCTGCTTCGCCAATCGGGCCGCGGCTTCGGCGTCAGTGGTTCGCAGCTTGTTAATGATGTCGAGCAGCGAATAGGAATACCCTCGCTTCAACGTGTCCTCCGCAATCTGGAGGGCGCGTTTTGGATCCCTGGCGAGAATCTGGTTTGCCAGCATGACTTCAAACTGAAGCTCCTGGTTGCTCTGGTTGAGGTTCTGGCCCGGATCCGGATTCGTCAAAGTGTTGGTCGAACGAAGGAAGGCGAGGGCCAGCTCGGGATCACGAGAACCCAGCACTTGAACGACTTCATAACGCAGCGCGGTCGCTTGCGCGTAAGTCTGATAGTAATCCTGTTCATCGTTAGCTGCCTGGGTGAGGTATTCCTTCACGCCTTCAATTGCCGCTGCCACCAGCTTATTCGCCAGCTTTTCATCGGAATTCCAGAGCAGTTGCGCTGCTTGCATCTGGGCGCGGACTCGAGTTTGCGGCAACCGAATTTGTTCGACCGCCCCGGCTATCTCGACCAACAGAGCCGTCCCCTTTGCTTTTAGCGACTCCTGGTTCTTCCCCGTCTGGAGCTCCTGAGCGGTGGCAGCCCGGAGTTCAAGAACTCTGATCTCAAAACGGCCGGCGGCTGTGTCTTCGCTTTCGGCTAACGGAGCAACATCAATTCGGTAAGTCCCAGCCGTCGCTGAAATCAGCGATACGTTTTCCGGTCCTTCGTTGCCATTGGGACTGTCAAACTCCCCCAGCATCTTACCTGTGGGAGAAACCACCTTGACCACCACGTCGATCCCGCGCTGCTCAACTACCAGTTGCAAAAACTGATCTTGCTCCAGGCTGATGGTGAAGCTCTGACTCTGGCCGCGGGCCAGGGTCCGCTCAACAGGAACGCCGAGCTGGAGCGCGGTAGTCTGATTCTGTGCTGTGGCCAGGTCGGCAAGCAAAAAGGCAGCAAGGATAAGGCCGAATAGGGTGAGTAATGGCCGGTGCATGTGATGCTCTCCTTTGATTCGATCGGGAACCGTGAATCCCGCTGACACTAACTTCCCGCATTTCCCTGGTGAATCTCAACACCCGAACTGGAGCGAACGACGGATGTTAACGCCATTGAACAGCTAATTACGATATTTCACAGTTTAAGACGCCGCGCCGGGTGAGAAGTTCCACACGCGTGGCCATTTATCGGGCTATAGGTAT
>DATKIS010000131.1:0-3124 GCA_035543975.1 Pyrinomonadaceae bacterium | reverse complement strand
ATTGGGTTCAGAAAATTTCGTGTTATTCGTGGATCGTCGCCGACGAACCGGACCCAACCGATCCACGAACCCACACTAAACCGCGCGAATCGGAGCTTTGGCTTCATCGCTCAACTCTGAACCAGTCGACATCTGCATATCCCGTCTCTCGCGTTTTTCCGGTCCTGACAGCAAACAATCCAACTTTCGCTCCAATCCACTTGCCCTTTCGTGCAGTGAATTGGTCTCCGATCGGCACGAAGGTTTTCCCGTCTGGGCTATAACTGAAACTACAGACTGCATTCGGCGATACCTTAGCTCTCAGGTAAAAAGTATTAGTCTTCGGTGCGATCCCCGGTCCGGTTTTTCCTGGCGCTCCGCTCTCGGCCTCTTTCCCGACGGTTTGAGATACGAAGAGTCCCTCCGGCTTTTTTTTAACCGAGACATAGGCGTAGTCCAATCCCATTACAATCAGTCCCGTCTCCTCATCGTCGGTACGTGGCGTGAAAGTGATTTTGGTAGTGGCGGTGAACTCCGGCGCCGGAAACTTCTGCAAGAGCAGATTGGGTACGTCCCAGAAATTTCGAGATCCTTCCGGAAGCGGCAAGTTGAACAAACGAATAAATCCCAGGCTGCCGGCGGGGAATGCCCAGTGTGTGCCAGGATTTGCGTGCCACTGCCATTGGCAGCCGAGCTCGTTTCCGGCAAACTCATCCGATTCGTAAGGCGTCATGATTGGCCAGGTCCGGCCCACGTTAGGTTTCTTGTGACTCAATACCGGTTGGCCCGTCCCGTCCCCGTCAGGGTCAACTCCGATAACCGGCCAATCGGCGATCCAGCGCATCGGTTGGAGATGGACGATGCGACCATAAGCACCTTTGTCCTGAAAATGGATGAACCAGTCTTCGCCGGTTTGGGTGTCGGTCCAGCCGCCCTGATGTGGCCCATTAATCTTCGTAGGCCCCTGGGCCATTACGATTCTTTCCTCGTAGGGTCCGTAAATTTGCTTCGAACGCAAAACCAACTGCCAGCCTTCCTCCACACCGCCGGCCGGAGCGAAGATATAGTAGTAGCCGTTGCGCTTGTAAAACTTTGGGCCCTCCACAGTCGGATGCTTGTCATGACCGTCGAAGACCATCACCCCATCGTCCAGCAACTTGGTTCCGTCCGGACTCATGCGGCTGACGACAATGATGCTCTTAACGCCCGCGCGGCTGGCCGCCAGCGCGCTCACCAGATATGCCTTGCCGTCAGTGTCCCAAAGAGGACAGGGATCGATCCAGCCTTTAGCCCCCTTGATTAATAGTGGCTCCGTCCAGGGCCCAGCCGGATGTTTGGCCTTTGTCATGTAAATCCCATAGTCCGGATCAGGATAGAAAATAAAAAACTCACCTTCGTGGAAACGGATGGACGGCGCCCACACGCCATTGCCGTGTTGCGGCTTGCTGAACACTTCAAACGGAGCCTGGCGCTTGAAAACATGTCCGACGATGGTCCAGTTAACGAGGTCCTTTGAATGAAGAATTGGTAGACCGGGAACGGCGTTGAAGCTCGAGGCCGTCAAATAGAAGTCGTCGCCGACGCGGACTACATCGGGATCGGAATAGTCTGCGTGGAGGATTGGGTTCTTATAGGTACCGTCGCCGTTGTCAGCAACCCAAACCTTCGATAGGGCACCGGGGCCTTCTGCGGTTTGGGCCGAAATTGAGGGCAGAGTCTGGGAAACGAAGAAGGTGACCAGCAGCAACCAGCCGGTTTGCGTTATCAGGCATTTACGTTTCATTTAGATGAGAACCGGCCCTTTGAGTAATCACGGCACGGGCTGATTAATAGCCTCCTTCTCCGACAGACTCAAGCTTGGTGCTGGGAGAGCAAGCGAGCCGACTGTGCTCCCAGGGAATCAAAACTCGATTCTGAACTTAAACTGGAGCACTCGCAGCAAGTTAATAAAATTCTTGTACCCTGGCAAACGAAATTGGGTGAGTGTGATGGCTTTACCACTTACTTCAGCTTCATCATCTCACTCCCAGCTAACAGGAAAGCGCCGGAGCCATATTCCTGATTATCTTCGGCCGTTAGCGTCGCCGGGGCTGCGCCTATGGCCTGGACATGGCCCAGTTTGCCATCGGGATTCACCGCGCCAACCAATCCTTTCCAGGCCTTCCGGACTACTGGCAAGTAGGTCTTCTTATCCAAGTACCCATGATTGATGCCCCAGGCAATCGCATAACAGAAAAACCCTGAGCTGCTGGTTTCGGCGATCGGTACTTCCGTTTGGTCAAGCAGGCTTGGCCGCCACAATCCGTCCTCTCCTTGAAGCCGACTCACCGACGCCGCCATCGTCTTAAGCAGGTTTATGTAGCGAACCCGATCAGGATTTGTCCTGGGTAGATACTGAAGTACTCTCACCGTGCCTGCCATGACCCAGCCATTTCCACGAGCCCAGAAAATCTTTTTGCCGTTGGGATTCAGTCTGGCGAAGTAGTTCTTGTCGCGGTAGTAGAGTTTAGCTGCGGGATCAAACAGGAAGTCGGTGGTATCCCACCACATCGTATTCATGAATTTGAGGTACTTCTGATCCCGAGTCGCTGCGTAAAGACGCGCCAGCACGGGCGGCGACATGAATAGCGCATCACACCACCACCAGTCTTCGCGTCCCGGTTTCGGGCTATTCAGCATCGCGTCCAACGTCGCTGTGGTGTGGGCGATCATCGCCGGATCTTTCCTCAACATGTAGAGCTCGAGATAGGTTTGGGCCGGAGCTTGATCGTCAGCGTGCCGCGGTCGTTCCCCCAGTTTCCAATCTCTGCTCTGGGACCATTTCATGGCCTGGTCGAGATACTTCCGGTCGTGAACGGTGGAGTAGGCCGCCATGATTCCCGTATAGAAAGCGGCCCGCGCCCATAGGTTATTATTCCGCTCATTGATCTCTACAGGATGGGCGATCTGCCAGTTGTAAACCCTGCTCATGATCGCGGCAATTTCCTTTTTGGAGTAACCGTTGTCCTTACTGGGAGGATGCGGACGAGCCAAGGTGAAGGTGGCCGTGGCTATCATCATTGACGTTATCACTGTCATGCGCAGATAAGACTGTTTGAAAGACATAAGGTTCTTCATGCTCCCTTTGGGTTCTCTTGCTTAATCA
>DATKIS010000130.1:0-10827 GCA_035543975.1 Pyrinomonadaceae bacterium | reverse complement strand
TGGTTGATGGTAACGCTGGAGCTTGGTGTGTCGTTTGAGAGCACCGAAAACTCGCTGCTGTTGTCGGTGTTAACACCAACGTTGCCAATGACCGACGTCGTGACGCCGGGGTTATAGTTGTCGTTCACTGCCACCGGCGGCACGCTAAAACTGAAGACATAGTTTGCCGCCATATTGTCGGGCGGATCGCCACTGTCCTGATCGGTGACCTGCGCGGCAAAGACAGTCACCTGGCAGATATTGCCGGCTTCAAGGTCTGTGGTCGGATTAATGGTGAAAGTCGCTGGCCCCCCTGTCACCCCCGTGTCGCCCGGGTTTTTCGTTTGCGACCCGCAGACAACCTGGAACCAGTTGCCGGTAACGTTGACTGGTTCGCTGAAGGTGATCGAGATGTTGGTGTTGGCTGACTGATTAAGAGCGCCATTGGTCGGCGTGGTAGAAGACACGCTGGGCGGGTTATCCACCGTAAAGCTGAAGACGAAGTCGGCAGCCATATTGTCGGGCGGATCGTTCGCGTCGGCATCTGTTACCTGCACCGCCAGTACTGTAACTGTGCAGATCTCGCCGTTGGCAAAGTCTGTGTCGGGATTGACGGTGAATATCGTATTCGGACTGGCTGAGACCACTGACGTGTGTGCTCCGCTGGTGACACAGGAAATCGTCACCGGGGTCGCGCCGAGATTCACCGACTCACTAAACGTGAGAGAGAGACTGGCGGTGTTCGCTACCTGCGTGGCCCCGTTAGTTGGCGTGGTGGCGTTAACTGTCGGCGCCGCGTCGGTCGAGAAACTGAAGACATAGTTCGCCGCCATGTTGTCGGGCGGATCATTCGAATCCGTGTCAGTAACCTGTGCCGCGAGCACGGTGACCGTGCAGGTCTCGCCTGCTGCAAAGTCTACGTTCGGATTGATCGTGAAGGTTGTGTTCGGACTGGCCGAGACCGCGAACGTGTGCGCTCCGCTGGTGGTGCAGGAGATGGTGACTGGGGTCGCACCCAGACTCACCGACTCACTGAAGTTGATGGTGATGTCAGTATTTGTTACCTGGTTCGTCGCGCCATTGGTTGGCGTCGTGCTGGTCACGCTCGGGGCCGCATCCGTGGTGAAGCTGAAGACATAGTTCGCCAGCATGTTGTCAGGCGGATCAGCGGTGTCAGTGTCTGTTACCTGCGCCGCCAGTACGGTGACGGTGCACAATTCGTTCTGAGCAAAGTCTACATTCGGGTTGAGGGTGAAAGTTGTGTTGGGACTGGCTGATGCTACGAACGTGTGGGCACCGCTGGTCGCGCATGAGATCGTAACCGGGGTGGCGCCGAGACTGACGGATTCACTGAAATTGAGGGTGACATTGCTGTTTGTCGGTACACCGGTAGCGCCATTGGTCGGTGTCGTGGAGGACACGCTGGGCGCCGCGTCCACGGAGAACGAGAAGACGTAGTCGGCGGCCATCAAGTCGGGCGGATCGTTTGAGTCGACGTCCGTTACCTGGGCCGCGACGATGGTGACTGTGCAGGTTTCGCCCTGGGTGAAATCAGTGTCGGGATTAAGCGTGTAGGTTGTGGTCCCGCCGGTTACCGCCGCCGTGTGCGCTCCGCTGCTGGTGCAGGAAATAGTGAACCAGGTGCCGGTAACGTTCACCGGCTCGCTGAAGGTAACCGTGAGGTTGGTGCTGGCCGTTTGATTGGTCGCACCGTTGGTGGGCGTCGTGCTGGACACTGTGGGACGTGCGTCTACGTTAATGGTTACAGTCGCAGTATCGTCTGGAGACAGCCCGCCCGCGGCCAGGTTCGTGGCGGTATAGACAAAGGTGTCATTTCCGGTAAAGGCCCCCAGAGGTGTGTAGGTAAAACTGCCGTCGGCTGCCAAATCAACCGTGCCGCCTCCAGTGGTGGTGCAGCTAAATGGGGCGGTGACATCAAGACAGCCAACAATTCCGCCAACGGTCGGCGCCGGCGTGCCGAAGTCGTTGGTGAGCACGCCCGGCGCACCCACGCTCAACGCGACGCTCTGTTCCGCTACGTAACTATCGGCTGCGGCCACCGGCGAAACCTTCAACGAGCCCGGGACCAGAGTGGTGTTTGGAACGATGGTGTCGGTGAAGATTGTGTTGGTAGCGTCGGTGCCGGAGTTATTGACAGCTATGTCATAAGTGACCTGGTCACCCGGTTGGGCCTGGCCGCTGGGATGCACCGGGAAGGTATCGGTCTTGGTGGCCGTGATGGCAGGCACCGGCGCCCCAGCCGGAATTGGTTCAAACAGACCAGCCTCTGATTTCTCGTTTGCCGCAAGTTCCTTGACCCGCGCCCTGGAGACAGGAGGAGCGGTGGCCCTGAGCGTGGCGGCGCCCACGGAAGCGATGGGCGCGATCAGCGTCATAAATGAGAGCAAACAGGCAATAAACACTCTGCCGGCAACAGGGGCTTGGGGGATAGCTCGGTACATAGGTCTCCTAAACTTGCGAAGTTATGCGCCCGGAAGTGGCGCGATGGATTAGGGGAGAAGGGATAGTTTTATGGCTTTCGGGAAAACAGCTTTGCCTTTTGGCTAGACTGAAGAAGCGAACGGCGAACACACTCCTTCTGCCTGTAAGGGCGCATTCCGCGACCAAATCTTTTCAGGTGTCGCTGCTTTTTTTGAGAGGGAAGGCCTGGGGGGGTACAGGTGTATAGAGTACAAGCTTTAGCTTGCGACGTTGGGAAGAAGCTTGATGAGACCAAGACTAACGTGGATACAAGATTTCTGGCTTGATGCGTAATACCCAGGACGCAACCTAAAGGTTGTACTCTGTACGCCTGTTTTCTAAAGTACGCGTTCTGTGTACGACTATCGCAAAATGACCCCGGAGCAACAGGCTGAAGCTGTTGAATACCGCCGTCTGCGTGAGCGTCCGCTGCACTCGCCGCCCCACATGAAATTCGAAGGGACGCGGCAGTTCTTCATTACGGGAACCTGCTTCGAGCACAAACACCATATCGGCGCGAACCATGAACGATTGACGGGCTTCGAGGCTGATTTGCTTGCGGCTTGCGAAAAGTTTGCCGCCAGCACTTATGCCTGGTGCGTTTTGCCGAATCACTATCACGTGCTTCTGAGAACCAAAAACATCGAAGCACTGCGACACGAGTTGGGCTTGCTGCATGGGCGTACCTCTTACACCTGGAACGGCGAGGAGAATCAACGCGGCAGACAAGTTTGGTTCAATTGCGTAGATCGAGCGATTAAATCGCATCGGCACTTTTGGGCGACTGTAAACTACATACACAACAACCCGGTTAAGCACGGCTACGTTGACCATTGGCAGGATTGGCTGTGGTCGAGTGCGGCGAAGTTTATCGAGCGCGTGGGCCGCGCGCGAGCGCTTAGATCTGGCGCGAGTTTCCGATCCTGGATTACGGAAAGAAGTGGGACTTCAGTTAATCGACGAAGACGCAAGCTAAAGCTTGTACTCCATACACCCGTTGGGAGCATTGAGAGCGGCTGGGTTACAGGCGTATAGAGTACAAGCTTTAGCTTGCGGCGTGGGAAACCAGTAACTAAAGAGCAACCTGAAGGTTGTACTCTGTACGCCTGTTGATGAAGGTCGTTGCGGCGACAAGAGGAATTCGTTACGCTTACACCCTCCCACATGAGAATAGTTTCGGTATCGAAGCTTTGGCGAAACGAAAAGGGGTTCGTGGGCGCAACCAGTCAACCTGAAATAAACCAACTTCTCGAAGAAGCCCGGCGGGGCGATCAGACAGCAGTCGACGCCTTGTTCGAAGCTGTCTATGTGGAACTTCGCCGCATGGCCAGAGACTATCTCCGTGACGAACGCACGGATCACACGCTGCAACCAACAGCTTTGGTGCATGAAGCCTATCTGCGGCTGATCGGTGGCCAGGAAATCGTCTGGCAAAATCGCGCCCAGTTTTTCAGCATAGCTTCCCAGGTGATGCGCCACATCCTGGTCGATCACGCACGCCGGCACAGTGCCGACAAACGCGGGCATGGAGCCGGCAAGCTGTCGCTTGACGATGCCGTAGACCTGGCCGCGGCTCGCAACATTGACCTGGTAGCGCTTGACGACGCACTCGTGACCCTTGCCACGCTCGATGAAGAGCAAAGCAAAATCGTCGAGTTGCGGTTTTTTGGTGGTCTGACGATCAAAGAAATCGCGGAGATTCTGGAGATCTCAGAGATGACTGTCAGTCGGAAATGGAAAACCGCCCGCCTTTGGCTGCACCAGCAGGTGAGCCGGAATGAAGATGATCAATCCTGAAACACATCGCCGGGTGATGACTATCCTGGCCGACGTGCTGGAGTGTGACACTCGTGAGCGAGAGCTACGGCTGGCCGAGTCGTGCCGGGAGGACGACTCGTTACGTCGCGAGGTTGAACGTCTCCTCGGCCATGAAACCCGGGCGCAGGGTTTTATGGAAGAGCCGCTCCTGGCCGATTTGCCAGATGAAGAAGAGTCGGTGATCGGCAAGCGTATCGGTGCATATCTAATAGTTGACGTAATCGGCCGCGGTGGAATGGGCACTGTATTTCGGGCCATGCGTAGTGACGATGCCTACCACCGGCAGGTGGCTATCAAACTAATCAAGAGCGGCATGCACAGCGACCTCGTCCAGCGTCGTTTTCGCAATGAACGACAGATCCTCGCTAATCTCGACCATCAAAACATTGCTCGGCTCTTCGATGGTGGGACGACGGAAGACGATCTTCCTTACCTGGTGATGGAGTTTGTAAAGGGGGAACCGATCGATGCTTATGCAAATGCGCATAAGCTTTCGACCAAAGAACGCCTCAAACTCTTTCTGCCGGTCTGCGATGCGGTGCAATACGCACACCGTCACAATGTGATTCACCGGGACTTGAAGCCGAGCAACATCCTGGTTAATGAGGAGGGTGTGCCCAAACTCCTCGACTTCGGCATAGCCGAATTTCTGAAGGCAGACTCCGTCGCCGCCGGTATTGACCCGACCACTTCTGCCTGGCGGGTGTTAACTCCAGAATACGCGAGTCCTGAACAGGTGCGCGGCGAGGCGAGTACGTCGGCGTCTGATGTGTATTCGCTCGGCGCGATACTCTACGAACTACTAACTGGGCATCGCCCTCATCGCCTCAAGGCGGCCCAAAGTGCGGACCAAATCGCGCAAACCATTTCCACGGCGGAACCTGAAAAACCCAGCACCGTAATCAGTCGTAACGGAGCGAGGTCAGCCAGTAGCGGCGAACGAACAGGAGCGCAAACTCTGGAGTTGGTGAGCGAGCCACGCGATCGGGCGCCGGGACACTTGCGAGGCGAACTGCGCGGCGATTTGGACAATATTCTATTGATGGCGCTGAGAAAGGAACCTGACCGTCGTTACCCGACAGTCGAGGAATTCTCTCGCGACATTCGCAGTCATCTCCAGGGGATGCCTATTCAGGCGCGCCAGGATACGGTCGTTTATCGCGGCACCAAGTTTCTCAAGCGACATAGAGTCGCGGCTTTCGCAACGTTGGCCGCCGCGGTGATTTGCCTGGTGCTTGGCATTGGTTTGGGGAATTGGTTTGGAGCCCGGCCCAAATCGATCGAGTCGATCGCAGTGTTGCCTTTGGTGAATACCAACAATGATCCGACCGTCGCGCATTTGGCTGAGGGGATATCCGATGCGCTCATCGAAATCTTATCGAGACATCGCAATCTGGCCGTCCCGGGTCGCGATTCAGTCTTACAGTTTAACCAGCAGACTATGGAGCCACACGAAGCCGGACGTCTGCTCAAAGTAGAAACCATTCTAAAGGGCACCGTTAGGTCCGATGGACAGAGACTGGCAATTAATTTGTCGTTAGTTGATACCGGGAACGCCCGGGAAACTTGGAGCAAGCAATACGAGGGATTCTTGTCTGACGTTCTGGTTATGCAGGAACAGATGGCGAATGATGTCTTAGATAAATTGGGGGTGTCGCGAAGTAAAGGAGTTCAAACTCAGGCGAAAAAGCGGGACACTGACGACCCCGAAGCCTATCGACTCTATCTAATGGGGCGCCATTTTTGGAATCAGCGAACTATAGAGTCATTTCGCAAAGGCCTCGAATATTTTCGAGCTGCTACGGAGCGGGATCCTAACTATGCGCGAGCTTATAGTGGGCTGGCCGACTGCTACGGTCTGTTAGGCGCTTATATGGTCAAGCCTCCCGAGGAAACATTCCCGGCCGCGAAGGCAGCGGCGCTAAGGGCAATAGAGTTGGATGAGGGCCTGTCGGAGGGACACTCATCGCTGGCGCTAACGCTTTGGCTTTATGACTGGGACTGGGAGAGAGCCGACGCCGAGTTTCAGCGGGCCATTCAGTTGAACCCCCAATCTGCGACGGCGCACCATTGGCGGGGCCTATTCCTCGGAGAGATGGGACGTTTCGATGAAGCCATCGCCGAGATGCAACTGGCATTGGCGGTGAACCCGATTTCAGCATTTGTGTTGGCAGACTTCGGCCGAGTGTATTTCTGGGCGCGCCGTTATCCTGAGGCCCTCGAGAAGTATCACAAAGCGAGAGAGATTAGTCGGGAGTTTGGGGCTTACGCCGTTGAAGCAAATGAGCTGTATGAGCGCGTTGCTGAAGATGAAAACTATTCAACCTACGCGAAGCTTGGGTGGTTCATGGGGGCACCAAGAGAAACTTACCTTAAGCGGGAGCGTCATCCTAACCTGCTGCTTAAAATCCGGACGGCGTTGGAACCAGGGTTCACGCGCGCTGAGCAGTTGGCGCTCCTGCGAATGACAGACGGAGCTTTTACCGATCTGGATGTGGCCTTCCGAGAGCGTGATCATCGCATGACGCAGATTAAGGTGAATCCGAAACTTGACTCGTTGCGCAGCGATCCGCGCTTCGCTCAGTTGCTCCAGCGGATGAACCTCACACCCAAAGACAGATGAGGCAGGAATGCTCTAACTTATAGATTGTATTTGGTACCCGCGGCAGGGGTCGAACCTGCGACCTTTCGCTCCGGAGGCGAACGCTCTAATCCACTGAGCTACGCGGGCCTTAACAAAATCGCAGGTTTCAAAGAGGCGCTTAAGAAATGTACCCCCTTTTGTACCCCTTTTTGCACCCCTCGTCAATAACGGCTGCTCTGGTAGTGGGTCACATTGACGCGATTGACGCATGGCTTTGGCAAAAAGTGGGAGAACTGAACGCTGCATACGCTCTGCACTTTTGTCTCGTTGGATTCTTTGCGAAGGACTTTATTAGGGTTGTCACTGCAAATCAGGCTGCATTAATCTCGGCTAGCTTCTCGCCGAAGTTGGGGAGATCTAGGTTTTCGGTAAACGCAAAAGTGTCATTCTAACTTAAACCTGGAAAGATGTTTTGTCTGACGAACTACTCCAACAAGCGCTTCAAGTGTTTGAAAAGCCAAGCGCTACGACGACTCCCGCCGAGTCTGGCCCTACTGGGTCCTCCCGGTAGCGGTAAATCAATATTTCTCAATCAACTGGTCAATTCGTTCAACCTGGAGAACGGCGCCTTAGGCAACACCCGCTGCTTGACGCTTGATCTTAGGACTGTGCCGATAGGCTCGCAATTTGAGATCTATTTCCACATCAATCAGGCACTACTGCAAGAAGCTGCCCGCATCGGTATCGACAAGGACTTCGATATCAAGGTGCAGATCCCTCATCTACGCTTCGAGGAGATCCTGCGCGAACTGCTCGCGGCTGTCGAAGGAAATCTGGTTATGTTCATCGATCATCTCGAGAGCGTGCCACGTCTGTTTGCCAGTGATCTGAGTCACCGGTTTCGCAATTTTCTCGAGACTACGGAACACGATTCGGAATATCTCCGGCTAGGTCTGGTCGTCGCTGGTGTCGTCAGTCTTTACGATCTGAAGCATGGACCGAATTCCGCTTTTCAGATGCTACCTGTCATTCGCTTTCCCCAAACAGAGACTTCAACGCGAGTGCAACTCGTCGAAGATTACCTGAAGAACTCCATGTCGCTGCAGATTTCACGGAATCTTCTAAATCTGTTTGCCGATCTTACGGGTGGCGAACCGGGCTTTCTCGAACCTCTCATTAGGCATTTGCTTAGAGAGGGAAAGCAGATTTCTTTAACCGAAGAATTGATAGCTGCGTCTGTTCAAGACATCTGCTCTCAGTCACAGATTCCGGCCCTGCGCAATTTGGCCTTGCACCTTTGGGGCGATGGCGCTTTGCGTGAGATTGTGCGTGATCTCGCGCAACGGCCATCTGTGATGCAGCGTTCAGTTGCGCCTGACATCGATCGTTATGAGTTGTCAGGGGCTGTCGTAGTCGCACAGGGATCCTACGGCAAGACTCGAGAATATAAGTTCAGCAATGACATCTCGAAGAGGTATTTAACCGACCTTTACAACGTGCTTGAGACGAATTGTCCTGCCTCGCGTCCGGAGTTTTTGATCGACAAGGAACTCCGCAACCTCGAAACTAAGAAGTTGCAGTGTCTCAATGCCACACGCATCTGGTCCTGGCTGAACGCTGTAGGTGACGCGTGGGTGGCGATCACTCCTTACTACCAACCTAAACTTCACCTTTATTTTACACAAGCAGGTGGCGATTCGGGCTGGTGGCTCGATGCAGACGTCGGGAAGATTTCCGATCCTGAACTTCGCGGTGTCCCGAATACTTCTACCGAGGCGGCGACTTTCACCGCTCTGGAACAACTCTCTCTTGCCTTTAGCGGCGATACTGACAGTGTCAAAGCTTTCATCGAGTCAGATCCGGAGCAAATCTCTATCGCCATACCTCTCTACGCGCGCGAGATTGCTGTCGTGATCGCGGCAACTCTCTCTCGGACGGACGCGGGCCGTGGGCTCACCGAATTCGATTTGTGTCATTGGCTCCGTTTCCTGCAGAACGTAAAACAGGTGGCGCCGACTTTAGTGTTGGCTGAGATAGGTCAAGCGACGCTCCAGGAACGGGAGCGCGAGAAGTCGGAAACACCGAAGCGTGTTGACCGCATTAGGACAAAAACAATTTTCCTGCTGCCCGACGGTGATGCGGTTGTCGAGGAACCAGGCTGCGTGAATTACATCTCCGGCAAGATTCCGAACATTGACCACATGAATAAGAGTTGTCTCGAACTTGTCGATCAATGGACCGATCACCGGAGGTTTGAGGAAGGTGTCCAAGGAATAGCCAGTCAGCTCGACATAGCGTTGGAAGCAAAGTTTCGCGATTTAGCGGATGCGCTCGCTCCTGAACCCGGCACTGGTCAAACGGTGATCGCCTCTAATGCCGAGGGATTAAGAATTCCTTTCGAGTTGTTTCCTCACGCGAACAGTCATTTGGCACTGCTGACCGCGGTTTCGCGACAGATTACCGGTCATCAATTGAGAGCCGACGTGTGCGTTTCCTTCGATCGCCTCCTCACGTCGTTAGCAAAGAAGAGGGGGAATCTGCGCGTCCTATTAATTGCCTCGTACAAGGATCCTGAGCTTTCGACCAGCGAGGAGTTGAAACGGGTACGACAACACATCGCGGCAGGATGCAAAAGGCTCAATCTGCGCCCGGAATTCGTTGAACTCCTGCCGGCGGAGGCAACAGTCGCGAATGTTGACAAGGCACTCATGGAAAATGGTCCATACCACATCGTGCATTACAGCGGTCACGGTCGGCATTTCTCTGAAGACCCCGAAGCAAGCGGCGTCGTGCTTTTAGGAAACGACGGCGAAGTTGAAGTAGTAAAGTGTAAAACCCTGCGAGGTTGGTTTACAGAGGCTAAGTCGTGGCTGGTTTATTTGAGTTGCTGTAATAGCTCGGCCTCGTCAGGAACCCGACTGGGGCTTTCAGCGAGATACCTGGGGATGATGGATGCGGTAGTGGCGGCCGGTGTGCCTAATGTGATTGGGTTTCGCTGTTTGGTTTCGGACCAAAGCGCGCTGCATCTTGCTGATGAGTTCTACCGGCAAGTGTTTACGCTACAGCCTGAGAGGAATCTGAATCTGGCGTTGCTTACTGCGCGCCAGAAGGTCAATAATGCGTCAGAGTTCTTCGACGCGTGGGCCTCGTCAATGCTCATCACGCAGTATTCTTGAACCTAGCAGAGTGAACTACATAACTTATCGACCGCCGGGAACTTTTATTGCTGACCTGACGAAGTGTGGGTTCAAGCGCTATGGTTTAGTTAACACGACAAATGATTTTGAAATACAGAACCTCGATCTCACGTCTTTGAATTTGGATGTAGGTATTCTGATTCCATTTGTTATTTCCCGGCGCCTCTCCGGATACAAGATTGTCAACTCGGAACAACTCAGTAGAGTCCTGCCGGACGTTGTTAACTTAGCGCAGTCGCAACAACGTAAATTTGTGGTGTTAGTTGTTGGTGGCAAACTGACCGCAATCGACCAACGCATTATCGAAGATGTGGGAGCATCCGTATTGCGATCATGGATCGTGCGACGATCGAGAAAGTCAACGATACGAACGACCACGAAACAAAAGCAAGGGTACTGAGTGAAGTGCTTGTACGTTACCTCGGAAGAGACGCGCTTTCGCCGTATGTGTCAGGTCGCCCGGCTATTGGTGGCCGCTTTTTTGGGCGTTCATCTCTGATGAAGCGGATAGTACCAACGGCTGGAAATTTTACCTTTATTGGTAATCGAACGCATTGGTAAGACGTCCTTACTTAAGGAGATTAAAGAGCGGTTCAATAAACGTCGGTGGTGAATTACTGTTGGTGGTCCAGTGTGGCCCCCGACCGAGGCAGTCAGGGAGGGCTCAACCCGTCGATCACTCCGCCTCAATTCGCCATAGCAATGAGCTAGAGATCAAGAGTATTCGGCAAGCGTCAGACCAGGTGTGTGGGAATCGGCCGACCGCGG
>DATKIS010000129.1:0-2860 GCA_035543975.1 Pyrinomonadaceae bacterium | reverse complement strand
TAATGTGGTTCTTGAGACGCTCTTCGACAGTTGCGCCTTTCGACGCTTTCTTGGCAGCCTTGGCTTTGACGTTTTCGAACAACGTCGTAAAGGCTGTTAGAGGATCGTAAGTGCAAACATCGCCGTCAAACTCCCGCCGGTCGTAAATCAAGTCCCGGGCGACTTTCAGTTCCTGCTCGCCGATCCGATTCAAAGGCTCTATCTTGCTGGCGTTAACGATCGCCGCATCCAAGCCTGCTTCAACTGCGTCATGAAGGAACACGGAGTTCAATACAACTCGGGAAGCCGGATTAAGACCGAAAGAGATATTCGAGACGCCGAGAATCGTGAAGCAACCAGGGAGCGCCTGCTTGATGCGGCGAATTCCTTCGACCGTCTCAAGCGCATTCCGACGGTCTTCCTCGATCCCAGTGGAAATCGGCAAGGCCAGCGGATCAAAAAAGATGTCGCCTGCCGGAAGGCCTAATTCCCCGGTCGCTTGGTCGTAGGCGCGCTTGGCTATCGCAAACTTCCCATCCGCCGTGCGCGCCATTCCCTCTTCGTCAATGGTTCCGATGACCACGCTGGCCCCAAAACGTTTCGCCAGGTCGATCACCTTGGAGAAACGCGGCACCCCGTCTTCGTAGTTAGTCGAATTAAGGATGCACTTGCCACCGGCGTGTTCCAGACCAGCTTCCATCTTCTCCCACTCGGTGGAGTCAAACATCAGCGGAAGCTTGATGTTGGTGGCCAGGCGGGAGGCGAGTTGGTGCATATCAGCTTCGCCGTTGCGGCCGACGAAATCGACGTTAACGTCGAGTACGTGGGCGCCCTCGCGCTCTTGCTCTTTAGCCAGGGCGACGAGACCATCCCAGTTTTCAGCGTTCAGCAAGTCGCGCATTTTCTTCGAACCGCTGGCGTTCACGCGTTCGCCGACGATCAAGAATGAGGCGTCCTGTACGTATGGCTGCTGGAAGTAGATTGAGGAAGCCGCAGCCACGAGTTTGGCGTCGCGGACCTTGGGAGTGATCCGCTGCATAGCTTCGACCACGAGTTTGAGATGCGCGGGCGTAGTGCCGCAGCAACCCCCAACAATGTTTACGCCGAAGTCATTCGCAAAGTGGGAAACCTGAGCGGTGAACGTTTCAGGAGTCTCATCGTAGTGCATCTGGCCATCGACCACCGAAGGCAAGCCTGCATTCGGAAGCACCGAGACCGGCAACGGGGCATTCTCGCAAAGGTAACGAATGCTTTCGGTCATATGCCGCGGACCGGTACCACAATTCATTCCGATTACGTCGATTGGAAACGGCGCTAACGCCGTTAAGGCGGCGCCAATCTCGGTGCCGTTAAGCATGGTACCGAAGACTTCGATGGTCACCTGCGCGATAACGGGGACGCGCACCCGATGCTTTCCAAAGTGGGCGAAGATGGCCGCGAGCGCAGCTTTTGTTTGCAACAAATCCTGACAGGTCTCAACAATCAACAAGTCCGCACCGCCATCAAGGAGACCCCGCACCTGTTCTGCATAAGCTGCTCGAAGTTCTGGAAAGCTGATATGTCCGAGCGTGGGAAGCTTCCGGCCCGGCCCCATGGACCCGGCGACCCAGCGAGGCTGGGCTTGAGTGGAGTAATCAGCGGCAACGCGCTTTGCCAGGCTGGCGGCCAGCACGTTCATCTCATAGGCCTTATCGCCGATGTCATACTCGGCAAAGTCGATGGGAGTGCCATTGAACGAATTAGTCTCGATGACATCGCAGCCGACTTCAAGGAAAGCTACATGCACGTTCTCAACTGCGTCGGGCCTCGTGACCAGGAGGTTTTCGTTACAGCCCTCAAATCGCAGGCCGCCGAAATCTTCCAGGCTGAGATTTTGGACTTGCAGGTTAGTGCCCATCGCGCCATCAAAGACGACGATGCGTTCTTTCAAAGTGTCGAGAAAATTAGCCATAGTTGGTGAACAGTAGATGGTAAATAGTGAATGGTAAGAATCTACACTGCGGATGAATTAATGGCTGAGCGGCGAGGGCTGTGCTGACCCGGCTGCTTCCCATTTACGATTCACCATTTACGATTTACCAAGGAGAAAGCCCCGCGCTAAAACAACGCGGGGCTTTCCTAAAAACCCTATTCGATTAGTCTCTACGGGAAAGACTCGCCGAGCTGTTTAGCGGATTGTTTTTCGTGGCCGCAAGTCGCCTTAACTCACCACGTTTGTACGCTGGTTATTGAAACACCGTGGCCCAAACGTGTCAAGGAGTCAGTCTCGCGCTTGCCTAAATGAGATCACTCCCGCCAGCTGCTACGGGAGTTCTCTATTTACCATTTACCATTTACCCTTTACCATCCCTGTCCATGCGCCGCGCCATCTACCCTGGTTCATTTGATCCCGTTACCAACGGACACCTCGACATCATTGAGCGCGGGTGCAAGCTTTTTGATGAAATAATCATTGCCATCCTGGTGAATCCCGATAAGCAACCCTTCTTCTCTATTGAAGAGCGGCGCGAAATGCTCGAGGAGGTATTGAAGACTATAGCTCACGGTAAATGTGTGCTGCGCGTCGACGCCTTCGAGGGGTTGTTAGTGCAATATGCGGTCGCTCAGCACGCAGATGCTATCGTCCGTGGAATTCGTGCAATTTCCGATTACGAATACGAGTTACAGATGGCTCTGATGAATCGACGGCTTGAACCGAGTATTGAGACAGTCTTCATGATGCCGGCCGAAACCTATTCATATGTTAGCTCGCGGCTGGTCAAAGAAGTGTTCCTGTTGGGCGGAGTCCTTGATGGCCTGGTTCCTTCCCTGGTTCAGACACGCATGAGAGAGAAAAGCCTTAGGGGCTGACTGAAGCTCGGACCTTGCCCCCACCCGGTTC
>DATKIS010000128.1:0-2881 GCA_035543975.1 Pyrinomonadaceae bacterium | reverse complement strand
CTAGTTTCGACGCCCTGGTGCTGGAAAATCATTTGGTGCTGCGTCAGTAAACCCCAGCGTCCAGACTAGCAGTCTAAGTATTTCAGTTAAGAAGAATTTCCCACTATGAATAGCGTACTGGCAGCCCTGACATTGATTGTTTGTATCGGCACAATCATTGTGACTCCGGATCACTCCGGCGCGGCAGCCGCGCTGGTGATTTGTGCTGTCATTGCGGTCCCGGTGTCGATGGCTGTTTTCACGGTGAAACTCGAGAAGCAGTTTCTCTTCCAACTGTTCATCGGGGCACTCCTGGTCAGGATCATAGTAGGCGCTCTGATCAATCTGTTTGAGTTACAGGAGTTTTTCGGAGGCGACGCTTACACCTATGATTATTATGGGGTCGTGCTGCTGAAAGCTCTCGCGGGGGATCAGTACTCTGCCGGACTGGTGCAAAGGTTTCAGGGCCAACTGGGCAGCGGCGCCGTAGGGATGATCTACATGGTCGCCGCGATTTACAAGCTGATCGGGCAAAACATGCTAGCGGTCCAGCTGGTTAACGCCGTGCTGGGAGCGGCGACCGCACCGGTAATTTTTCTGATATCACAAAGTATCTTTGGAAATCTCAGAGTAGCCAGGATCGCTTCGCTGTTTGTGGCGTTTTTCCCGTCCCTGGTTTTGTGGTCATCGCAGGGGCTTAAAGACGGACCTATCGTATTCATGCTTGCCTTGTCAGTGCTTTTGACCTTGCGCCTGGGCGAGAAATTTAGTTTCAAGAATGCCGCGATTCTCGCGATTACCCTCGCGACCCTGACTACCTTTCGTTTCTATCTGTTCTTCATGGTGGTTGCGGCGATTGTCGGGGCGTTCACGATTGGAATGAGGGAGTTTACGGCAGTCAGTTTCGTACGACAGCTACTGCTCGTGGCCGGAATCGGATTGGCTTTGACGTACCTGGGCGTAATCCGGACCGCTAACCTGCAGCTGGGGTTCTATGGCGACTTGACCGTCGTACAACGAAGCCGGCTGGACCTCGCTACCAGCGCCAAGTCGGGCTTCGGTGAAGATGTGGACGTGTCTACTGCCTCGGGTGCGCTGCAGGCGGTGCCGACCGGCATCCTCTACCTGCTGTTTGCGCCCTTTCCCTGGCAACTTCAATCGCTACGGCAAAGTATTACGTTGCCGGAGATGCTGGTCTGGTGGGCTGCTTTTCCGTTTCTGGTTTTGGGCTTCTGGTTTACCTTCCGCTACCGGCTCAGGCAGGCTTTCGTGATCTTCATCTTCACGACCATGCTCACGCTGGCGTATTCAATCTTTCAGGGCAACGTGGGTACGGCCTACCGTCAACGGGCGCAGATCCTGGTTTTCTACTTTATCTTCGTAGCTGTGGGGATTGTCCTGCTGAGAGAGAAATGGGAAGAGAGACGCGTCCGGGCGATTGAAGAACGGCGCAAAGTGGCTCCGCATATGACCACCTCACTCGTCCCACGCCCGGTGGCTCGAGACTAAGAACGGATCATTTTCCATATATCATTTGACATTTCTCATTTGTCATCGCCGGAAGGCTTTGTACTCCCAGCCCGATCGTAATCAGCTGCCAGAATGCCGAGAAAGGTGAGTACCTCGTTCTTCAGCCCTGGGAACCCAAAGTGGATTCACCTGTTGCGCTTCAAAGTTGAATCCGCCAATGACAACTGTCAAATGTCATATGGAAAATCTCTCAGATCTTCCCTCGCAGCTTAGCCCAGGCCAAACCCACATATTCATGGATGGCGAGTTCTGCTTTGCGCAATCCACCCGCGCTGGGATACAACGCCGAGGGTCGCCAACTCTCTGCGCTCACAGACTCAAAGTCTGTTGGTGCAGCAATCGGGTTCAAGCCTTGTTTTCTGAATAGCGCCATCGATCGAGGCATGTGAGAAGCCGAGGTCACGAGGATAAAACGCTCGCTTCCAACCAAAGGTAACATCAGAGTTGCCTGGGCCTCAGTATCCTGCGACTGCGTTTCCATAACTAAATCTGCTTTGTCGACCCCGAGATCCTGAGCTACCTGCCCCATTATTTCGCCGACCGGACCGGATTCGAAGATGTTGCCCTCTGAGAGAATCAGCTTCGAGCCGGGAAGCTGTCTGTGCAAACGAATACCTTCGATTAGCCTCGTCAGAGACGCATTTGACAGCTGGCTCGGACTTGGAAGTTGCGAACTAAAGGAACCGCCGCCGCCGAGAACGACGATCCACTTAATTGGCTCTGGATTTTGCGCAGTTAGCGACTCAACTCGCAGGATCGGTTGATACTGGCGCTCCAATGGCTTTAGCAACCAGTTAGTTGAAATTCCATAGCCCAGGAAGATCAGCAGCAGGCCCCCAATAGTGACGAATAGTTTGCCGGCTTTTTGTCTTCGCGTAGACCAAAGCAGCACAAATCCTACGATTAACAGCACGGAACAAAATGGTACGGGCAAAAGTAATGGGGAGAGTAGCTTCTTCAACAGGAACATTAATTTCTCCACTATTGAGTCGGGTTTTTATTATGACTGCGTCGGGGCACTGGATTACCGGCGACCAGTAAGTTCGCACCTCATCAGGTAGCCCATTCTACATATTGCCTGATCGGAATGAACGATCAAACTGTCCTGGCAGGGAGTAGCAAAACTGATAGTGTCTTAATCTCACCTTTCGCAGGTACGCCGAGATACTCAGGGTTTGATTTGACACCTTATATCCCTGTCTGCCCCGAAGGGGCTTCGTCTCGAAGCCCAGGGTTGCCGCCGCGGCTACCCTGGGAACCAAAGGCAAGGAGTTTTTCAACCGCAAGGCGGTTGCGTCAGGCCCCGGTACTGTAGTCGCAACCGCGTTGCGGTTGTCTGTGTGGATTGTTGCCATCCCAGGGTAGCCGAAGC
>DATKIS010000127.1:0-5059 GCA_035543975.1 Pyrinomonadaceae bacterium | reverse complement strand
GAATCGTAAGGTGCAGCAGTTTCGCACGGCCTTGCAGAATCCCAGGTATGATCCGCTACCGCTCGCGCAAGAGCTGTATGGAATCCTGGTCGGGCCGGTGGCTAAGGACCTGGAAGATGCGAAAGCAGAGACCCTGATGTGGTCGCTCGATGGCACGCTGCGCTATCTTCCGGTCGCCGCGTTGCACGATGGCCGGCAGTACATGGTCGAGAAGTATCGCAATACTCTCTTTACGCCGGCCAGTCAGTCTCGTCTGGAGAGGCCGCCCAGCGCGCTCTGGCGTGGACTGGGATTGGGTGTTTCCAAAAGCGCAGTACCATTACCGTTCGTGGTTGATGAGTTACACGGCATCATTCGCGACGACTCAGACAAGGCCTCGGCCGATGGTGTCTTGGCGGGCAGGATCATGCTTGACGACACTTTCACCAAGGACGCGATGAAGGCGGCACTCAGACAGAGCAAGGGCTTTTCGCTCGTTCATATCGCCAGCCATTTTGTCTTCAAACCCGGTAATGAAACTGATTCCTACTTGCTCCTGGGCGGTTCGGCCACCGACAAGGATGAGGACAAACAGTTGACGCTCGCCGAAATCAAGCGTGCTCCCAACCTCTTTCGGGGGGTGGAGCTATTGACGCTGTCGGCCTGTAATACCGGTGTCGGCAATGGCACTGAGGGGGCGGGAGCGGAAGTTGAAAACTTCGGAGTACTCGCCCAGTTAAAAGGCGCACGGGCAGTAATCGCGACCCTGTGGCGGGTAAACGACAAGAGCACCATGCGGTTAATGCGAACTTTCTATCAGCTGCACAGTGACCGGCCTTCAGCACCCAAAGCGGAAGCGTTGCGACAGTCGCAGCTGTCTTTGCTACGAGGACCAACCGTGACTGCGGCTCAGGAGCCGTCGAGAAGTGGCGACGCAGCAAACGGCGTTGCAGACCAACTCGACGCCGGACTTCTACCTTTCAAGGCTGACCCGCGCGCGCCATACGCACATCCTTACTACTGGGCGCCGTTTATTCTCATTGGGAACTGGAGGTGACTATGAGAATTGTTATCTCTCCGACAAAGACTCGGTTTCTACGCTGGTTGAAGCGCGGTTCAATACCTGCCCGGTTGGTTTTCGTATTGCTCAGTGGTGCCCTGTCGTTTGTCGCCCCCGGTGTCCAGGCGCAGCAGCAAGTCGGGTATGTTGTCGATCTGGAAGGCAACTGGTCGTTGAATGGCCGCGCCGGTCTATCCAGGGGACAGAGCTTGCCGGGGGGCGGTAGCATTAGCGCGATTTCACCGACAGATTACGACCACATAGTAATTGCGAATCTCAAGGGAGCAATTATCGCCCGGAAGACTTGTCGAAACCGAGGCGAATGCAACGCTCCCATTCGCCTTCCGGCGCCCCCCGAACAGCCAGGAATAATTGCAAGTGCCTTCGGTGCCGCGATGAATTTGATTTGGGGAGAGCCGGACAGGTATTCAGTCCATCGAACCAGAAGCGGAGAACTTTTGGACGCCGTGGTGCAATTGACTGGGGACGACCAACTGGATATGGGCCCGGTCTTCAGCAAAAGCGACGCGGGCAAGTACTACCTGCGGTTCACTCGAGTCGCAGTGGGACGGCAGGGCGGGAAAGCACTAGCCAGAACTGCGCAGTCGTCCCGCGAGATCCGCCAGGCGAACCCGATAAGTTTTGACTGGAACCCAAATCATCCGGTTCCGGTGGCAGTCCCCAACATCAGGCCCGGCCTTTATTTGTTGACCATACTCGAACAGCAAAATGGGGCGTATTCGCCCAGTGACCTCAACTCATGGATTCTGGTTAGCGGTCCAAACACCTACGGCAGGTCAGCGGCGTCATATCAAAAAGCTGTGGAGGTTACGGCTGGTTGGGGGAATGCCGTGACGCCCGAAGCCTCACGTGGTTTTCTGAGGGCACATCTGGATCAACTCGCAAAAGGTGCGTTGAGATAAGCGAAGCGACCACCAAACCTTGAAATCACGGGCCGAGAGCAACTGTGAGTCGGAAGCGAACAAAAGCTAAGTCCAGTCAAACCGCCGCCAAGGCCCCGGTCAGGAAGCAGCCGGGCCCCGCTGAGGTAACGCTCAAGAGGCGGCTCCTGAGAGCAGCGCCGGCGTTAGTCATCCTCATCTTCATCACAGTTCTCCTTAGTCGGTTTGGCACTCTCCATGATCTGGAGACCGCGTTTCTGGACATGCAATTGAGGCTCAGTTCGGCTCCCGAACGCAGCGACGTGGCAATCGTAAACATCACCGACGACGACTTCAAAAAGCTTTTCGGTGGGGAGCGCCCCCTCAACCCGCAACTCCTGAGTCAACTCATCGAGGCCATCGCCAAAGGCGGACCGGCGGTGATTGGGGTTGACATTGATACCTCGGCGGAAAAATTCAAGGACTTTAGATTCGGGCAGGGATGGCCGCCTATTGTCTGGGAACGCGAAGTCAAGGAGTTGCCCGAAAACATCGAGGCTAAGGAGAAACCAGAACCGATAGACGTGCTCGGGGGACAGGATCCTGCGCTCAACGCGAGTTCGGGTCTACCTCTTTTGATAGAGGATGGGGAAGATAAAGTGACCCGGCGTTACCGCCGCTTCATTGAGAATGCGCGGGATCCGAATGAGCCGTGGCCGTCGTTTGCCTGGGCCGTGGTGAGTCGATACGGGCGAATCCCGGGTGGACCGGTTGAACCATTTCGTGACCGGTTTATCGGGTTTGCCGGTGACCGGGAAGGCTCGCATCGAATCAATATTCCGGCAGCAGCAGTCCTGGAGCAAAGTAAAAGTTGGACGAAAGATCAGAGTCCGCTGAGCAGGAAAATTGTGTTGCTAGGCGGGAGTTATGGCGAAGACTGGCATGAAACGCCTTTGGGTAGAATGCAGGGAGTCGATATTCTGGCCTACGTCCTGGAAACTGAATTGCGGGGTGGAGGAGCTGCGGTTCCGCCAAAGTATATTTTCTATGTGCTCGAAATACTGAGCGGATTTTCTATCGTCATTCTTTTTCATGCAGTCAGATTTTCCCGGGCGCTATTGTTGAGTTTGGTTGCGGCCCCCCTGCTCGCGCTGGTCTGTGGCCTGGTTGCTTTCCGTTCTTTTTCCGGGTGGGCGTTCTTTGCCCCACTCTTGTTTGGGTTGGTGCTTTACGAAGCGTTTGTTGAATACCGCAACCATGTCCTGGTGGAGAAGTACGCAGAAATTCGAGGCGAAACTCCAGACAAACATGGGTGAGGGCCCTAACGACGGGAAGTTAATAGGCCGCCGGTCATTCGGACCTAAGCCTAAATGGGGCCGATGCTTGTTTCACCATTTCAGTCGGAGGCAAAGTGAGTAGACGTCAAAGACTATTTGTACTGCTGGTTTTATCGCTGGTGTGGATACCTTCGATAGCAAGAGCGGCGCCTGAAACTCCAATCGTCCTGTGGCCCGGCGGAGCGCCCGGCGCTGTCGGAACTGAGCCGGTCGACATTCCGACACTGACGCCATTCCTGCCACCCAAAGACAAGATGACTGGGGCGGCGATAATCATCTGCCCTGGCGGCGGGTACGCGCGTCTGGCTGACCACGAAGGTGGACCGGTCGCCCAGTGGCTCAATTCTCAGGGCGTTACAGCCTTTGTACTCAAGTACCGCCTGGGCCCGCGTTATCACCATCCGGCCCCGCTGCAAGACGCTGCGCGCGCGATCCGTCTCGTCCGATCGCGAGCAGGGGAGTGGGGACTCGATCCGCAGCGAATTGGAATCCTCGGGTTTTCGGCGGGCGGCCACGTCGCTTCTACGGCGGGGACCCACTTCGATTCCGGCAAGGCGAACGCTGCCGACCCAATCGAGCGAGTCAGTTCCAGGCCCAGCCTGATGGTTCTGGTCTACCCGGTGATCACGATGAAAGAGAAGACGCACGCGGGCTCAAAAAGGAACTTACTGGGAACAGATCCTACCGCTGAATTGGTCAACTTGCTCTCAAACGAGGAGCAGGTAACAAAGGAAACACCACCGGCTTTCCTGGTTCACACGATGGCCGACACGGGTGTCCCGGTTGAGAACAGCTTGTCCTTTGTTACCGCCCTGCGCAGATTCGGCGTGCCCTTCGAGTTTCACTTGTACGAACGCGGGCCACACGGTTTCGGTCTCGGCCAGAAGGACCCGATCCTGGCCACTTGGCCTGATCGTTGCGCCGATTGGTTGCGCCTGCGCGGCTTTGTGGCGGCGAAATCCGAGGCGCCTCCGAAATAGGATGCCAACCTACCCACTTGCTGTACAGACAGTCGATCCACGAAGTATCACGACAACTGACCAATACAGGCTTTTCGGGGTTGATTGGTTAGGTTTCGTCGATGGATTGTGGCCGCCTGGGCACGCTGATAGAGAGGCACTCCCTTTGCAAAACTTCGCCCGGAAGGAGAACTATGAAAAGCATTCATCTTAGAATTCTGCTCGCGGTCGGTTTGGCTTTGACGTTTGGTTTGCCTGGTTACGGTTACGGGCGCCGGGATGGGACATACGTGAGGCGGTTCGTCACCGAGCGGGATGCGGGAAAAGCCGTCTTGGATCGAAACTTCAAGATTAGGCACGGCCAGGAACTGACGCTCAAAGGTTCGAATTTGAAAGTGAAGTTTGACTCCTCCGTCGAGGACTCGCGCTGTCCGAAAGACGTGACGTGCGTGTGGGCGGGAGATGCCAGGATTGTGATTAGTGTGAGCCGCGGTAAGGCTAAGGCGTCGACAATTGAGTTACACACTAACGGCAGGTTTGCTCGGGAAGGAAGATTCGAGGGCTACGTTATCAAGTTGGTTGAGCTTGATCCTTATCCTCGGTCCAGTCGCACGGCGAAGCCCCATGATTACGTTGCGACTCTACTGATCCAGAAGCAGTAACCGGCTTAGTGGTGAATTGAAGGGCAAGGAAAACTTGTTTCGTGAGGTTTCGTGTGAGTTAGCGGATCGGATGGCCGTTGTGAATTAGAAAATGATTCACCACACTAAATTCCACGAACATCACGGAGTCGGGCCTTAAAGCTTCTTTTGCTCGACTCGATCGAGCCGAGTGTCCGGCACA
>DATKIS010000126.1:0-6626 GCA_035543975.1 Pyrinomonadaceae bacterium | reverse complement strand
TGGTCGGCGTCGGCGATGGTGGTGGTGGAGGTTGATCAATCTCCACTTTCGGTGAAGGCGCGGGAATCACCGGCGCCTTTTTGCTATTCGAATTCTCGTTCGTATTGGCGTTCACATTAGGATCACTGCCCGGAGTGGGCTCCTGCGATGGCGATGGTGAAGGCGAAGCTGCTGGCGCTGGGCTAGGCTGTTCGTTTGGATTCGTCACCCCGCCAGCGGGAATCCCGGTTTCGGGCGCACCCGTGGGTGGACTCACTGCTTCAACCGGCTGGCCATTTGGGTCGGCCGCCAGAGTAGAACTCGGAGGCGTTTCGGTCGTCGTTCCCGAGCGGGTAAGCGCGTAGACAACGCCAAAAATTAAGAGCAGGCCAACCATCGAAGGAATCAGGATCTTCCAGGGATTAAAACTCGCAGCCGGAGCCGGCCCGGGCACAGGCATGGGCGGTGGCAGCTGCGGTTTGGCCATCGGGGTTGTAACCCGGCGTCGAACCAGAGTTTCCTCGTCACCCTCGTCAGCAGGGTCGGAAGCCAACGACCCGCTGGCTACGACCACTCGCTGATTTTGGGAAGAATTACTACCAACCGTGCTCATCCCGGCTGCAATCGTGAAGTCTTCAACCAACTCTCCCACCGACGCATAACGATCCCGCGGCAGCTTCTCCAGAGCACGGGCGACCACACTGGCGACACCGGCTGGCAGGTCAGGCCGCTTATCCAATACGGTTGGCGCCGGCTGCTGCAAATGCTTCATCATGATTGCCGTGGGCGACTCGCCGGTAAAAGGCACGTGCCCCACCAGCATCTCGTAAAGAATGACGCCCAACGAGTAGATGTCAGACCGGGCATCGATGTCCGGCGCTTGAGAACACTGTTCGGGAGACATGTATTGCGGAGTGCCAATCACCAGATCGGGAGCAGTCAAGCCTGGATCATACTCGCCGTCGCGTTCCTTGATTTTTGCGATGCCAAAATCCAGTACCTTTGCATAGTCGGTGCCTGAACTAGTGAGCAACATAATATTGTCGCTCTTCAGATCACGATGAACTACGCCTTCTGCGTGAGCTGCATCCAGTGCGCCCCCTACTTGTCGGAGGATCTCAACGGCACGTGGCAGAGGAATCGGGCCGTCATGGCGAATGATCTCCTTGAGCGTCTCTCCACTCAGATACTCCATCACCAGAAACACAACGCCATTCTCAGACTCGCCGAAGTCGGTAACGCTTAAGGCGTGTGGATGTGATATTCGTGAGGCGGCGCGTGCCTCCCTGGAAAAACGCGCTACGATCTTTTCATCAGCTGCCAGCGACGGACGCAAGACCTTAATCGCGACCGTCTTGTCCATCAGCACGTGCGTGCCCCGATAGACCGTTCCCATGCCTCCCTCGCTGAGGCGCTCATCGATGCGGTACTTTTCCGCCAGCGTTTGTCCGAGTAACGAGTCGTCAGTCTTCTCCAACGCCACGCCATCAGCAGGGCATAGAGTGTTTGTATCCGGATACTCGGCTCCGCATTTCGGACAAGCTTTCATAGTCAGGAAACAGGCCTCGCTAGCTCAACAGGACAAGCATTCCTGCCTGTACCTGGTCTTCGATACATCCAGTGGCAATACTGATTGCTCACCTAATTCGAGAGAATTCTTATCTTGGGGAGAATACGGTCAGCGTATCATAGAGGTTAGACGGCGGCAAAGATGTGACAAGAAAAGAAGATGCGAGCGTAGTTTGAAGCTACGCTCGCATTAGTTAGCCAACTGGATGGCCTTGATCTGCCATCAAGGCCGGCTTGTTCTTAGACCTTTGCGAAAACCACCAGCAAAGCGAACAGAACCAGCGACTCAATTAGGGCCAGACCCAGGATCATCATGGTCTGGATTTTTGCGGCCGCTCCCGGGTTGCGCGCGGCGCCTTCGCACGCTGCCGCGCCGATTCGCGATTGGCCAATTGCGCCACCAACAACGGCGATAGCAAAGCCGACGCCGGCGGCAATCGCTTTGAGTCCTGCCGCGCTGTCAGCAGCGTGGTCTGCCGCCGCCGGTGTTTGGGCGAATGCAGTCATCGCTGTCATTAGCACAGCTGCCACTGCGAATAAAACTAGGTTGAGTTTTCTCATTGTCCGTCTTCTCCTGCCGAGGTTCTACCTCAAAATGAACGCCAGCTCGCTACGTAACGAAACAACCACCAGCCTTATGATTTCGCCTGCATCCGGTATCCACCGCCCCTCTTACAACGGCGCTCCTGCGAGACAGGCCTATAACTTCGACCAGATTGTATTAGTTGCCGGCAGCGTCTAATTCCGTGAGCTGCGTTCTAAGTTCATCCCTGCGAGCCAACGCATGCAAGCGCATCTGCCGCACCGCTCGACCCGCGCGTTAATAGTTATGCAGCCAGCACCACATTGTCTGCGTGCCCATGGCCATGCTCTGCTGAATGAGCGTGTTCGGCATCGTCAGCATGTTCCTCATGCGAGCCGTGCGAAACTTCACTCAGGTACAGTTGAGAAAGGAGAATGAAGACAAACGTCTGAATAAAGGCCACAAAGATGCTCAAGGGCATCAGGAACAGCGGCGCCACCCAGGTCCATGGTGTGGCCAGCTGGGAAACTGTGTTGACGACCTTCTCATCGGCAAACAGGTTGCCGAAAAGACGGATCCCAAGTGAAAACGGTCGGATGAAGTTGCTGATCACCTCGATGGGAAAGATTAGCCAGGAAATCCACCAAATGGGTCCCGCCAGATGTTTGAGATGTCCCAAAATGCCGTTCTCTTTGATGCCGACGTAGTTGTAATAGAGAAACGATGAAATACCCAAAGCAAACGTAACGCTCACCGCGGCCGTGGGAGACATAAACAATGGGAACAGACCCATCAGATTAGAAACCAGGATCAGAACCGCAAACGTTATCACCACCGGAAAGTATTTCAGACCCTGCGGGCCAATGATGTCTTCAATCATGCTGCGAACCGCCAGCACTCCGAGTTCCAGCGTTTGTTGTCCAGGGCCCGGTTCCTCTTCCGAGAGTCTTCCTTTGAGAATCCAGATGATGGTGACACTCAGAATACAGGCGATTACGAACATCACCGTGTACCAGGGGATGGCAGTCTCGACGGTGTAAGGACCAAATACAGCTTCTGGCGTGGTACCAAACTTGGCAAAGAAAGATTTCCACAGCGGATAGGTGTACTTCATCTCGAAGTTGTACGCCCACTCACCAAAATAATGATTGACCAGCTGAACGACTATCGGTGTCGTATGCTCAGCATGCTCGGCGCCTTCCTGAAGCAAAAACATCAACTAATTTCCTCTCGGTGAATAATTGTAAAATAAAACTCTCTTAAGGCTTCCCAAAACAAGGCAACCACAAAACTGCATAAGCCTATGATCGTCGCCGCCAGTGAAACCACATTCAACTTGTAAGCGGCCAGCACGATCGCGGTGACCACTAAATATCTCAGGACATACTGCAGGAGTCCGAGTCTGGGCTTGGCTCCGTGCACCAAAACGCTAAAAGCGGCCGTCGCCGAACTGTTCAACCAATAATGATTAAGCAAAGATAACCCACCGCCCAACAACAATCCTGAACTAACGCGCCACTGAGCGAAGGGCAGGGCGGCAAACGCGGCCAGGACTGTCGCAAGGGCCATCGTGCGGAGAATTCGCCGTTCGATGGTGTGGTTACCGGCCCCCGGCGTCAATCCACCGCCTACACTGTGTTCTATTTTCTGCATTAGCAAAGCTGGGGATTTTACACAGGAAATCGACTCATTGTCGAGGTAGCCGCTGCCCTGCCGTGCGATTTCCGAAGCGAACTTAAAGATCTGCGCTAACAGATCGGCTCCCTCAGCCGCTAAAGCTTCGAGGTCAGTCGAATGAACTGGTAAAAACCGAGTGCCGCACCGAGCACGATGCCAGTAACCATCAGCCATGGCGCCGTGCCTAGCCATCGATCGAGCGCCCACCCAAGACCACACAATGAGGCTACGGACATGAAGAGGGCAAAGGCGGCCGCGTAGGCGATTCCGCTCTTGCGATTTGCTTCTTGTTGTTCGCGTTCGGGCACCTGTGGTCAGAAGTCCTTCGGAGTAGTAAGAAAGGTCAGCCCAGTGAAACCCTGTGGTAGACATCGATCAGCGCCAGCGAGCATTCGATTGACCGCAAATCTACATTCCCTTCCAGCGAAGAAGTCTCTGCCAGGATCCAATGGCCGTCGGGCTGTCGCGTATATTGCTCTACTCGGTATTCCTCCTGGGCCACCAGCAGATGTTCCGCTAGAGAATCGATCGTCCTGTAATAATCAGTTTTAGCGATCCGATCATAACGTTCGGTTGATTTCGAGAGGATTTCGATCAAAAGGGTTGGGTTCTGAAGCGTATCTAGAAATCCATCTTCAAACCTCGGTTCTCCGCAAACTACCGCAACGTCCGGATAAGTATAGAGACCAGAAACTGCTACCTTGACCCGCATGTCGCTAACATAAAGTTCGCAGGGCCCGTTTACTAATTGATTTCCGAGCGTGCGACTTATGTTTGCCGCGATCAGGTTATGTTGGCGGCTGGCGCCGGTCATCGCAAAGACTTCTCCATGCAAGTATTCGCTCTTGTGCTCGGCCTTGCGCTCAATAGCGAGATACTCTTCAGGAGTGATAAAAGCTTTGACTTGACGAGACATCCTACCCTCCGGCGGCGCAGTCTACCACGACTCTCGCGTGAGATAGTTCTTCGGCAATTCGTACAACATCGCCCGTCGCGAGTGGCGCATCGAGTCGTGAATGAAGCAGACGTGGGTACACCAACAGGCCTTGCCGCCATCAATCGCCGTCAATTCGCTCGCTCTTCCCTGCGCCGCCCATAACGCGCGGAAGTCGAAGTCGTAGTCTGCCAGGGTGGCAAATTTCTCTCGCAACTCACAGGCGCGCACATCGCCGTTGTAATCAATGACCGCCGTGGTTTCACCGGCACTGCACGGAAAGGGCCAGGGAGTTGGATCCTGAAAGTTGGCGTGTTGCGTGCGATAGTGAGTAGTGATGGCGCCGACGTAGGCCACGTTCTTGACGAAGCGCTTGCCGGCGTCGTCCTGCTCAAACATTCGATCGCCATATCGCTTCGTCAGCTTGGAAACGTATTCATACATTTCGGGCAGAATCCCGGCCGGCACCTGCTTGATCTCATCGCCCACCAAGGTCTCACCGCGAATGATGTTGAAATACTGCCCGTCGAGCCGAAAGTTTTCCCACATAAACTCCCCTAGCTTTTCGATCTCGGTGTAATTCTCGGCGCAGACGACTGTATTGACGTTAAGCCGAAGGCGATCGGTAAACTTCGTTTTCAATGGGTAGAGCGAGGTCACACAGTCCAGAGCTTTTTCCCAATTGCCAGGAACTCCGCGAATCTGGTCGTGAGTCTTACCGTATCCGTCGAGCGCAATGTTGAGATAGAGATCGAGTTCCGGATGGGTACTGAGCGCGGACTCAACAATCTCATAAACCCGGCTTTTTATCAGTCCGTTTGTCGGAATGATCACTCGTTGGACGCCATTGTTTTTGACAAATGTATCTATGATCTGAGCGACGTCGCGACGAAGCGTGGGCTCTCCACCCGAGAGCCAGAGATCAGTGATCGACGGCATGGTGCGGGAGATTTTTTCAATCTGCGCAAACGTCATGTCGCCGGGCTGGTTCAGTTCCTCATGATAGAAACAGGTTTTACAAAACGCATTGCAACGAGACGTGACAAAGAGGATGACCGTCCCCAGACGCTTCTCGCGGTTGGTGGAACGGAGCAGTTGAACCAGTTGTAAGGCCCTATTTGTCATATGCAGGAAGGTTGATTCTTAACAACGTTGATGACGGGGCAATTTTCCATTTGGCATTTGACATTTTTCATTGGTCATCGGGAGAAGCGTTAACTCGGTGATCTGTCGCGCGTGATGATGACAGCTTCAGTAGGTGATTTCAAATCGTAGGTTATCCCACGCCACTCAATTCGACGCGAACACGCAGCGGCGATGCTGTTAATCAGAAACAGCGCGGAGGCTAACGGCCATAGAGCCAGCTGATAGGGGAGGCTGTTGCTGAGTCGATCGCTATGTCCCCTAAGCGCTAGGGCCACGGATTTCAGTCGAAGGTGGGCTTTCGCTGCGCCTAACGCGAATATGATTGAAACCATAAGCAAGGGCACAAGGTAACTCTGTCCCAGCACTCCTCGAACAATCACCAGGGCCAACCCGCCGAAGAACACCGCGCAAAACAAGAAGCTGCCGATTAAGACCGGTTTCCACAAGTGGGGGGCGTAGACGCGTGTAATCTTGAGCTGGCGATTTGTGAATTCCAGAAGTTCCACCATCGAGCATCGGTCTAGAGAAGCAACCAGGCAAGCGGGTACAAAGTGAATCGGCAAGTGTGCTTCCTGCAGCGTCCGCGTCATCGTGAAATCATCAGACACGCTGCCTCGCCATCGCTCCACTATTTCCAATGCGTCAAAAGTGGATTTGCGAATCGCGGTCGATCCACCCCAACAGAAGTTCTTGTCTGCACGTTCTCCTAATGACGAAGCAATCGACGCGTTCCAAACCGAACGTAGCTGCGAAGCCAAACCGCCTTTCAAGGGAACGAACCAGCGATAGCCGGTCGCG
>DATKIS010000125.1:0-3278 GCA_035543975.1 Pyrinomonadaceae bacterium | reverse complement strand
GCTGACGTGGGCAAGTTTGGTCTGCGACAACTTTGGCCGGCCATCAAGGAGACTCTTTCCACCGCCATGGCCAACCCGGGCGCGGCCTTTTGGATCCTCGCGCTCTTCATTGGCTTTCTGATGTTCACCGATACCCACTCGAAATGGTATCGCATCGTAGCGGGCTCGCTGCATGGTTTGGTCCACCTGCTCGCGACGTTCTTCATAGGTTGGGCCGGAGCTTACGTCAGCGTCTCGATCCTCCATCCCTGGCTGGGTGAGTGGATCCGGTTTAGCTTTAAGACCCCCGGACAGCTGGTCTTTTCGTTGTTATTCATCCTCGGTTTCGGCTGGCTCATTGGCTCCCTAATTATGGGGACCTACCTGTTCATCTCTCTAAACGTCTTCGGGCGGCATGCGAATGAGGCCTTCTCTTCGCTGGCAATTCAGGACTGGAAAAACTTTCTGAGAATCAGAATCAGCTCAAACGGCGATTTGACGATCTACCCCGTCGGCATCCCTAAGGTTCCCCGCGTGTGGCGGAAACGGGCCCATGATGAAGCCGGTTCCGACTTCATTCCTGAAGACCTGGACCTCAGCGAAGCCGAGCTTATCGAAACACCTATTCACATTAAGCGTGCCCCACTCGATCCAGGGGCGCCGATTCCCGTCGAGGCGCCACCGCATCCTTGAAAGTGAAGGTGCGGCGCAATTGCCTTCGCGTCGCCCGGAAATGGAGTACTGAAATGCCAAACCAGAAGCAATCTCAGCCCGCCATCTCGAACTATAAAGAAACGACCGTCCCCTTCACTGCCGGCGACGGTATGGAGTGCAATCTGATTCACGTGGAGGGTGAAAAAGCACCGACGCGCGGGCCGGTCGTTTTAGTTCACGGCGCCGGCGTACGTGCCAATCTCTTTCGCGCTCCGGTGAAGACCACCATCGTCGATGCCTTAATCGAACACGGCTACGACGTCTGGCTGGAAAACTGGCGCGCCAGCATCGACCTGCCGCCGTCTGAGTGGACTCTCGACAAAGCGGCAGCCTTCGACCACCCGGCGGCCGTCAAGAAAATTGTGGACGAGACCGGCGCCGACGAGATCAAGGCAATCATTCACTGCCAGGGCTCAACCAGTTTCATGATGTCGGCGGTCGCGGGTCTGGTGCCGCAGGTGAAAACCATTGTGGGTAATGCCGTGACGCTGCACCCGGTGGTCCCAAAGTTTTCCGAGACGAAGCTGAACGTGGCCGTTCCCCTGATGAGTCTGGTTACCGACTACCTGAATCCGCAGTGGGGCCTGCACGCGCCGACACTCACGGCCAAAGCTGTAAACCTGCTGGTCAAGGCTACGCATCACGAGTGCAAAAACGCCGTTTGCAAACAAGTCAGCTTCACCTACGGCACCGGCTTCCCTGCCCTGTGGCTTCACGAGAACATCAACAACGACACTCACGAGTGGCTCAAAAACGAGTTTGCCAGTGTGCCGCTCACCTTCTTCAAGCAGATGGCCCGTTGCGTGCGCAAGGGGAATCTTATTTCCGTTGACGGCTATAAAGAGTTACCGGCGGATTTCTGTGCCCAGGCACCGCAAACGGACGCGCGCTTCGTCTTGACGGCCGGGGCGAAGAACCTTTGTTTTCTGCCGGACAGCCAGGTGAAGACCTTTGCGTGGCTGGAACAACAGCGCAAGGGTTTTCATAAGCTGCAAATCTTCCCGACTTACGGCCACCTCGATGTGTTCATGGGAAAGAATGCGGCCCGCGATACCTTTCCGTTCATCCTCGGAGCTTTGGACGGGACCAACTAAATTCGGTTCCTGGGGTTGCAGGGCGAAAAAACTAGTGTGGTGTCTCTAATGTTCGTATCACAGTTCGGGAAATTCGCAGTGGAGCCTGCATTAGGTCCGAAGGACTGGCATTAAATAGCCACGTCCGTGAGGGCGTGGATCAGGAATCTCTCGGATGACCAGCGCCGAAGGTGCGGAATAAACTAGTTCCCAACCTCAACTAGTACCGGCCCGGCGGGCCTCGGACATTATGGAACTTGATTCCCACGCCCTCACGGACCGGGGTCCCCGGGCGGGGCAGCCCCGCTGGGGTGGCAAACGTGGCTATTAACTATCGGTCGTTCGGACCTGCGGCCGCGTGACTTCGGCCCCAGAGTTATTACTCGAATTGTAGAGTCAGGACACAAAGCCAGGAGGCGCTATGGCAATACCAAGACGGTTGAAGAAACAGTCGGGCCGGTATTCGCTGGTTGACGGAATTCCGTTTCACCTCCCAGTCTATTGCAAAAACTCACCCTGTCTGATGGCCGCGTTTTCTATCGATGCCGACAAGGCCCGCGCGCTGCTGCCGGGGAACGAGATCTATCCCATGCGTCTCTGGAACAAGGGCGTGCTGGTGATCACGGTGATCGACTATCGCGATACGGTGATTGGAAAGTACATCGAATACAGCATTGCCATTGCCTGCACGCATGGCCCACGTCCCGCGCCCCGACTCCTCCCGGCGCTGCTGATGAACAACTACGGCACCGGACAGTACGTTTATGATTTGCCGGTCAGTTCAGAGATTTCCGTGAAGGGAGGTAAAGGGATTTGGGGCATGCCCAAGCACCAGGGGAATCTGGACTTTGTGATCACAGACAAAACGGTCAGCGCGCAGTATGACAAAGATGGCCAGTTTGCAATGAAGATTGAGATTGATAAGCCGAAGAGCGCGTGGATGCCGGTGAGTATGGCAGCGGTTAACTACTGCCAGTATCGAGGACTGCTGATGAAGTCGTCTCTGTATTTCAAGACCAAGCTGGGGTTCTCTTTTCTCAAGAAAGGGTCGGCCCGGCTCACAATTGGCGACCATCCCCGGGTGCGGGCGCTCAAGGATCTGGAGATCAACCCGGACCCGATCTTCACCGCGTTTATTCCGAACGCGAATGGGGTGCTCGACGATCACTTCGAAGCCTGGTTCCTCAGTTTCCCCGAACCGCCGCCGGTTAGACCGGAAGGTTTCGAAAGTGTGATCGATTTGGGCTTGAGCGAGGAGTGGCTGCCGCCGCCGAAGCCGCTGTAAGGAGAATGTCCGCAAATATGGAGTGCGGCGGCTTGACGCCGCTTTGGTCCGCGGCGGCTTGACGCCGCTTTGGTCCGCGGCGGCTTGACGCCGCTTTGGTCCGCGGCGGCTTGACGCCGCTTTCGGGATTAGAAATCAACTGTCTGGCCAATGGTCTCCTATCGACGAATGACAACGCTTTCGTCTACTAGCAGGGTCAAGCCAACGGATAACAAAGCGGCGTCAAG
>DATKIS010000124.1:0-3310 GCA_035543975.1 Pyrinomonadaceae bacterium | reverse complement strand
CTTGACGCCGCTTTGGTATCCGGCGGCTTGACGCCGCTTACCGGGGACAAACATATTCCGCTCGTCGAAGCGAGTAAGTTGATTCTGATCTTGATCTCTGGGCAAGAAAGCGGCGTCAAGCCGCCGCGGACCAAAGCGGCGTCGAGCCGCCGCATTCCAAATCATTTGCGGCTGCCGGGCTTGATTGCGATCTCACCGCGAGCGCAGGCCTCGCAATTAGCGGGCTCCAACGAGGGGACTTCAAGACTAGCCAGCGACACGCGCGGCACTCCCACTTCGGCTCGGCCCGACGAGCGATCGATTATCGAGGCCGCGGCAATCACGTTTGCGCCGCTCGCCCGCAGCGCCTCGACAGTTTCCTTCGTCGAGCCACCGGTAGTAACCACGTCCTCCACTATCAGCACGCGCTCGCCGGGCGCCACCGAGAAACCACGCCGTAAAGTCACCTGGCCGTTTTCTCGCTCGGTCCAAATGAAACGGGCCGCCAGCGCTCGGGCTACTTCATAACCGATGATCAAGCCACCGATGGCAGGCGCCGCGACCGTCTCAATGCTTTCCTTCCGAAAGTGTTCCGCGATGAGCCGCCCAAACTCTTCCGCGTCTTTCGGATGCTGCAGCACGAGCGCGCATTGCAGGTAGACTGCGCTGTGCAGACCGCTGCTCAGCTCGAAGTGTCCTTCGAGCAACGCGCCCGTCTCTCTAAATCTCTTGATCACCTCTTCGGTTTGCACTCTTCAAACCTCCTGCTAATCGCCGATGTCCGTGCTACAATCCCGGCCGATGCCGCCGTATCCGAATCTCGTCTCTGATTCAACTCTCGTCCAGGAAACAATCGAACTGCTGCGCGGTTGTGGCGGACGCGCCAACGCCTCTCAAATTGTCGATGTAGTTTTCAAAGTATCTCACATCGACGAGGAGTTGGCGGGACTGCTGGTTGGCGATCTGGTCAAGGATGATCGGCGATTTAAGATCATCGACGGCAAGACCATCGAACTACAAGCGCACGACTGCGAATCCCGCTTGCTGGATGAATTGGAGTTTGTGGTGGTCGACATTGAGGCAACCGGCGCCAAGATGCCGCCTAACCGGATCATGGAACTTGGGGCCTATCGCATTCGAGGGCGAAAGATCGTCGACAGCTTTGTCACCCTGGTGAATCCCGAAATCTCGATTCCGCGCTTCGTAATTGCCTTAACCGGCATCACGAATGAGATGGTCAAGCAGGCGCCACTCTTCGCCGAAGTTGCTCCTCAGTGGCTGGAGTTTGTTCAGGATGCGGTCTTGATAGCTCACAACGCCTTGTTCGACACCAGCTTTTTGAACCACGAGATCGCGCGCGTTTTCCCGGGCAATCGCATGATCAATCCTAATCTTTGCACCGTCCTGCTCGCGCGGCGGACGGTCCCCGGTTTAACTAATTACCGGCTTGATACCGTGGCCGACCACTTCTCCATCCCCATCTTCGATCGCCACCGGGCGGGCAGTGATGCACTGGCAACTGCCGAAGTATTCATCAGAATCCTGGACCGGCTTGACGAACATGGAGTGAAGGATCTGGCGACGGCGCGAAGTTTCCAGTTTCCCGCCATCAAGGAAGCAAAACCAGCCGAGCTACAATTCCTGCCCTTGGTTTCCGGGTTCTAGATTTTCTGTATTAGCCGCTGATTTCCGCTTCAACAGATTCCGCGTGACAAAGAAAGCCACGATGGCGATCGCGAGTCCCAAACCAATCCACGGATAATTTCGGGCGAGCACCTCTTTCGCCTGGGCCCCATATCGAATCGCCAAATACCCCTCCAGCAGAAACCGAAACAAACGGCCGGCAAAAATGGCGATACCAAAGCGAATGACGTTGAACCGAAAGACACCCGCACTTATGACAAATATCTTGAAGGGAAACGGCGGGGGCATCAGCGAGGCCACCAGAACCGAGAGTATGTCGTAACGCTCGATCAGGTCCTTGGCTCTGGCTTGCTTCGACGGAGAAAACCTTTTGAGTGCTCGGCTGCCAGTGCGGCGCGAGACGTAGTAAAGAATCAGACAGCCCGTCGTAGAACCCGCGGTAGCCAGGAAAGCATAGGCAATCATCATTCGCGGGTGCGCGGTAGTGAGAATGATCATCAGCGCGTCCACGCTGCTGGGCAGCGGGACAAAGGTTGAATCAAGCAAAGCAACTGCAAACAGTCCAAAAGGGCCCAGCGCGATAAAATATTCAGACAGGCGCGCTAAGGCGTGACCGATCTTTCCGGAAATTAGCGTCAAACGTAAGTCCCCTTCAGAAGTGAATTTCGCTTAGTCTCTCATTTGGCCCTGAGCTTCGCCAGCACCCGACCCTTTCGTGATACTTCGGGTAACTTCGCGGATCGCTTCCTGAGCTGTCTGGCGCAAACAATCTAAGGAATTCACGAATAACGCTGAAAGCGTTCACTAATCCCGGGTGGTTCAAACAGACCGCGAAGCCCTCAACCGGCGCCGTTTGATTATCAGGTAAACGAGAACGCCAACCAGCGCGACCCCAGCCGCCACGATCAGAATTCGCCAGCCATTGGCCTTAAGAAACGACAGCACCAAATCGCCGTAGAATACCGCCAGAATGCCTTCGACATAGTAGCGAATCGAACGCGCAATCATTACCGTCACCAAAAACTTCCAGCGCGGGTATCCCAGCGTTCCGGCCGTAGCTACAAAAATCTTGAAGGGCAGCGGCGGGGGCAAGACGGCGGGGATCGCAATCGCCAGGACACCAAAGCGTGCATAGGCTCGCTCCACCCGCTGGATATTTTCTGGGCTAAAGCGTTTGCGCAGGAGTGCCTGGCCACCCCGCCGCATGATCGTATAAAGCAGCCAGCAACCAAGCACCGATCCGGTGGCGGCAAAGAGCGGGAAGTAGAAGACGGCGCTGGGATACTTGTAGCATCGCCCCACCACCAGGTAGTCGTTGACTTCCGGCAGCGATAACAGCGACGAATCCAGCGCGCCAATGATAACCATGGCCGGCCCGGCCAAGTAGAGCGGCAGACTGATTACATTGTGCTCAAGCCAGGCGGCAATAGAACTAAACCAATCAGACATCGGAAAAGTGATGAGTCATGAGTTATGAGTGATGAGCCAAAGCACACCGGGGCTCGTCACGTTTTGGGGGCGCCACGTCAAATCATACTTCGACTGGGAACAATACCGCAGAGTCTTCATGACGAGAAATGGCTTACGTGACAGGTTAACTCATCACGCATGACTCATCACTCATCACTATCTATTTAGCTGGAGCGAAGATGGAAGGAGTGTCGTAGGTCACGCCGACCGTGACGCC
>DATKIS010000123.1:0-7351 GCA_035543975.1 Pyrinomonadaceae bacterium | reverse complement strand
GTTTAGCCTTCAGCGCTTGAGAGCAATGTCTCCAGCCGGTCTGACTCAACCATGCCAAAGACGATTCGCAGAATGTCGTGCTTGAAATAGTTGAAAGAAATCTGCCTATAGGCTGAAACAAATAAGGAAATACGGAGCTGGTTACTTATGGATAATCGAACTCGTTTGAGAGGCTTGGGCGCAAGGTTGCCAGGATTGTTTTTCGTCTCGCTTCTGTTGACTGCAGCGGTTACGTCGGTCCGTGCCCAATCGGCTGCACTGTCTGAGCAAATGGCGACAAACGCCATGGCCAAGCTCTGGAGAGACGCAGCCAGGAATGAAACGGGCAACCCGTCGAAGTGGAGTTATGACCAGGGCGTCGTCCTTAAGGGCATGGAAGCGCTGTGGTACGCCACCGGCGACGGCAAATATTTCAACTACATCCGGCAGGGTATGGATCATTACGTCAACGCGGATGGGACTATCCGTACCTACCGGCTCGACGAGTTTAATATCGACCACGTTAACAATGGCAAGGTTCTGTTGTTGCTATACAAGGTTACCGGGCAGGAGAAATACCGGAAGGCGGCGGCCCTCCTGCGTGAACAGCTAAAGACACATCCGCGCACTTCAGAGGGCGGCTTCTGGCATAAGAAGATCTACCCCTCGCAAATGTGGCTCGACGGTCTCTACATGGGCGAGCCCTTCTACGCCGAGTATGCAGCCACTTTCCACGAAGACGCCGCCTTCGACGACATCGCTAAACAGTTCAAACTGATGGAAGTCCATTCGCGGGACTCAAAAACCGGGCTCCTCTATCACGGCTGGGACGAATCGAAGCAACAGCGCTGGGCCAACCCGACTACCGGCCGTTCGCCGAATTTTTGGGGACGAGCTATGGGCTGGTACGCAATGGCCCTGGTCGATACGTTAGACCACTTTCCCGAACAGCATCCTCAAAGGGGAGAATTGCTCGCGATACTGAAACGTCTGGCAACGGCGGTAGAAAAGTATCAGGACCAAAAATCAGGCCTGTGGTATCAGGTGCTGGATAAGGGGGGAGCGAAGGGAAACTATCTCGAGTCGTCCGCGGCCTGCATGTTCGTCTATGCCCTGGCAAAGGGTGTTCACCGGGGCTATCTTCCCGCCGCCTATCTCAAGGTCGCGCGCAAAGGCTATCAGGGAATCAGCAAGGAATTCATCCAGGCCGACGGCCAGGGCGTTGACCTCAAAGGTACCGTTAGCGTGGCCGGGCTCGGTGGTAACCCATACCGCGACGGAAGCTACGAGTATTACTTGAGCGAGAAGGTCATCACCAACGATCCCAAGGGAGTTGGCGCGTTTCTATTAGCCAGCGTGGAGATGGAGAAGGACCAAAAGCAGGGTCCCGGGAACGGGAAGACGGTCGCGCTCGACTCATTCTTCAATAACGAAACCAAGAAAGACGCCACGGGTCAGCTCGTTTCCTGGCATTACAAGTGGGACGAAATGCCCGACGGCGGCTACTCCTTCTGGGGAAATATTTTTCGGACCTTTGGCGCCAGGACGGTCACCTTGCGAGAAGCGCCCACCTCAGCAAATCTGAAGAACGTTGACGTCTACATCATCGTCGACCCTGACAGCGAGAAAGAGACGGAGCGGCCAAACTTTATCGAGCCCCAACACACTAAGGCGATTGCCGCGTGGGTAAGGTCTGGCGGGGTTTTGGTGCTGATGGGTAACGACCTCGGCAATGTCGAATTTGACCACTTCAACCAACTCGCCGGGCAGTTTGGCATTCAGTTCAATAAGGACAGTAAGAACCGGGTCCAGGGAAATGAATATGCGACTGGGCGGGTGGTGGTGCCCGACGGCAACCCAATCTTCAAAACGGCCCGAAACCTCTTTCTCAAAGAACTATCCACCTCGTCGCTTACGGCTCCAGCTAAACCGGTGCTTGAGCACGACGGCAGTGTCGTTATGTCGGTTGCCAAAGTGGGTAAAGGTACGGTGTTCGCTCTTGGCGACCCTTGGATCTACAACGAGTATGTGGACGGCCGCCGCTTGCCGCCTGAGTTTGATAACGCCAAAGCCGCCACTGAGCTGAGCTTGTGGTTACTAAAGCAGGCGAGAGCGAAAGCCAAATAGCCTAACCGATTAGTGAGAACAATAGGCCATGAAAGCGACCACCGGATTGACTGCGCTGGAATTGGCAACTGCTGAACATACGAAAGGGAGATTTTGACCATGCACCTTACTACTAGAAACGTTCTATTAACGCTCGCGCTACTGAGCGCTCTTGCTGTGGCAACATCCGCGCAGGTGATTTCATCTCCCATCCCCCAGCGCGGTCCTTCCGAACCGATACGCCCCTACGTCGTCCTCCCGGCCCAATCGCTCGCCGATATCGATCGAAAACTCAGGCCGGAAAACAAGGCTGAAGAATTGATCGGCGGCGAGGGGATGGAGTTGCGAGTGGCGATACAACACGAGAAGGACCATGCAGCTCCTTCAGGCGAACTGCATGATGCCTCCGATGATGTTTACTACGTGCTCGAAGGCTCGGCAGTACTGACGCTGGGCGGAAAGTTGGATGCGGCCGCGCGCGAAGTAGAACCCGGCGAGTGGCGCGGCAAGATCAACGGTGGGAAGAATGTGGAAATCAAAAAGGGCGATCTGGTCATCGTGCCCCGCGGGACACCACACGAGCGGACCACGGTCGGGAAGGATTTTACGATGATCCTGATCAAGATCTACGCCCAGCCACTGCCGGCGCCGAAGCCGAAGCCATAGGACGTATCAGTCCTATTGGGCCAATTCGCCCTCGTCCTACTTCTTGAGATATTTGGCCAGGCCGAGTTTTTGCTCCCGGATTCCCTCGACGGCCAAGCCGGCCATTATCCTCGCCCCCTGCGGAGAGAAGTGCGTATTGTCTTCAATGCCTGCTGGATAGTTAGGATTCTCACCCGGCTTCAGTTGCAGAAACAACTTCTTCGAGTCCTCTGGCCCGTGTTGCTTGAGGACAACTTCGCTCTTCCGGTGCATATCAATAATCGCCACCTTGTACTCCGCCGCAGCACCTCGTACCGCCTCAGGATACTCGCCATGGGTGTCATAAAACCTGCCGGCCTCGTCAAAACGCCTTCGCATAACTGGCGTTAGTAAAACCGGTATCCCTTCTTTCCGAAGCACGTCAGCAACAAAACGCTCCAGGTTCTTCCGGTAGTCGACCGGTGACGCGTAGCGGTCAGTATTTACTTTCTGGTCGTTGTGGCCAAACTCAATAAAAACGTAATCGCCCTTCCTGAGCTTATCGACAATCGCTTGCCAACGATTCTCGGCAATAAACGACCTCGTGCTGCGGCCGTTCTGAGCATGGTTTTCAACGTTGACTTTGGACGCATCGAAGAAGTTTTGCAGCTCCTCGCCCCATCCCGTCTCGGGACGCTTGTTGGGCAGCTTCGCCGCCATCGTCGAATCCCCGGCCAGGAAGATGGTGATCTGCTGCTGCCCAACCCCGAGCGAAGAGAGCAACAAGACCAGGAACACTGCGAATGATATCTTCATGCTTTAGCTCAAAGAGCTCACTACTTTCCCGTTGAGACGAACATTTTGCAAGACCATGTTCTGCACGTTCTTAACAATGCTGGGAGTCTCTACTTTTTCAAAAGTGCAGTTTTCGAGACGCAGATTGTAAATAGGCGCGTGATCGAATCCCTGCGCATCCACCGCGTATTTGCTCTTGCGACTGGTGAGGTCATTCACCACAAAATTTCGCATTACCGGCGTGAACTTTCCTTTTGCGCCTTCCTCGTAATTAAAGTCTATGGTGATGGCGGCATGGGCCACCTGGCCGATATCCATATTGCGAAAGTAGAAGTTTTCGAGTAACCCGCCCCGCATGGCATTGTTTTTCACCCGCAAGGCGTGATCGAGGTTCGGGCTATCGAGGCGGCAGTTTTCCGCAAAGACATTGCGCACTCCGCCGGAGATTTCACTTCCGATCGTGATGCCCCCGTGACCGTCTCTCATCTGGCAGCTCTGAATCACAATATTCTGGGACGGAGCCATCAGGCGCCGGCCATCGGCATTTCGGCCTGCCTTGATCGCGATACAGTCGTCGCCAGTGTCAAAGTAACAACCCTTGATTAGTACGTCGGTGCAGGATTCCGGATCGCAGCCATCGTTATTTGGACCATGACTACTGATCCTGACGTCCTGTATGGTCACGTTGGTTGAGAGCACCGGATGAATTTCCCACATCGGGGAGTTCTTAATCGTCACTCCTTCGATCAGCACATTTTTACAACGATACGGCTGGATGAACTGCGGCCTCAGGTAATGGCCCTTCCCAAACACTCGCTGCCTTACCGGCACGCCGCGCTCGGCCATATCCAGCAAAGCCGCCCTGTCTTTTCGCTGATTGGGTTGCCCTTCTTTCCAGCCATACCGGTCGCGCCCGTTCCATGGCCACCAGGCCTCATTGTTTGATTGCCCATCCAGCGTGCCCGTGCCAGTGATCGCAATGTTCTGTTGTTCAAAGGCGTAGATGAACGGCGAGTAGTTCATCAACTCGACACCTTCCCAACGACTGAAAACCACCGGCAAGTACTTAAGTGGATCCTGACTGAACAAAATCGTCGCCTCCGCGGATACATGGAGATTGACGTTGCTCTTCAAATGAATTGCTCCAGTCAGAAACTTTCCGGCCGGCACTACTACCCGCCCCCCACCAGCCCTATTGCAGGCTGCAATGGCCCTCGCGAAAGCCAACGTGCAATCCTTAATGCCGTCGCCGACGGCGCCGTATCGAGTAATCGCAAAATCGCGCTGCGGGAAAACGGGGGCCTTGATCCGACTCAGGATTCCCGGGAGTTGCGCCCACGCGGGATCCGACGTCGGTGGCGACCAAAGTCCATTGGCCAGAACCTCATTGACGCTGGTTCCGCCAAGCAATTCGGTTGTCAGGGCGCTGGCGCCGCCTACAATTAGTAGCCCCTTTATGAACTCGCGACGGTTATTCATTTTTACAAGAAGTCCCCTTTTGGTTTAGGAATTTAGCATCACTACTTCGCTATGGATTGACGATTATCGGTGTTCACCGTTTGTGGCGCTAGTGGCGGGAGCCTGGCTCAGTTTCTCCGCGATCCAGCTTGCCACCTTGTCCTTATAGCTCGGGGCCGTTGCTTCCCATCGCGCCATGCCGTGAACGCCGTCATCGATCGTGACCAGTTCGCAGGCCACGCCGGCCGCTTTCAGTTTCGCTTGCAGTTGCACCGATTGATTATAAAGCACACTCATGTCGGCGGTGCCGTGGAGAATCAGAAATGGAGGCAGGCCGGCGTGTACATAATTGATTGGCGATGCCTCTCGCAAGAGTTTCACAGCCTGCTCATCGATCTGGAACGAACGGCCCAAGAGGGCCCGTAGTGAAAGACTGAGACCGCCACGACGCTCGCTCTCAGCCAGCAGATCAACCGGAGCGTAAAACGGAACCACAGCCGCCACCCGTGTATCTTCCCTGGCCCTCACCGCGGCCATCGCTACCAAATGCCCGCCGGCTGACTCACCTACCAACGCCAGGCGCCGGGGATCGATATTGAACTCGGCCGCATGTTCCCTGACCCATCGAATTGCGCTTTCGACGTCTTCGATAGACGAAGGAAACGGATACTTGGGTGCGTGGCGATAATTGATGGAGAACCAGGCCACCCCAGCTTTCGTGAGCGGCGCGAACAATGGATCGACACCTTTCGCTTTGTCTCCTCCAGTCCAGCCACCGCCGTGCACCAGGATGACGGCCGGAAACGGACCTTTGCCGTCCGGTACGCATGCATCCAGGCGCAGACTCTCGCCAGACGCGCGAGTGTATTCCACATCCTTCCGGAGACCCGCTTTCGCCGTACAGGTACTTGGTGAGGCTTTGCTTCCCTTCCCGGTCGCGTTGTTGGCTGCGCTCGCGGTGCGCTCCGCCGCGACGGCACGGGTAACAGGATTCCAACCATCGTGGCCGCGCAGGACTTTCTCTACCGTGATATTTCTGGCTTCCGTTGCCGACAATTCCCTTGACCAGGGCGCGCGCTCCGCCTTCTGCGCACCCGGACCAGTGTTCCTGAACTCTGCGTAGCGGGAAGTCTTTTCGCGATCCGGTTTGTCCCAGTTGTGCCATCCAACCGGCCGGACGACGTCTGACATTTCAGTATTGAGAAAGATAACGCTGGCAAACGGACGCCAGGGCCGGCCCAGATAAGTCTTCACTTCCGGCGACTCGCCCGTAATTTTGCAGTGGGAAAATACAAACCCGAAAGCCTGTTCCGTTGGCGTGGAGGCGGCTGTGATGTAGCCGTTGCGGAGGCAGTGGATGTGACACCGCTCAAAGAACACTGTGGCGCCGCCGAAGATGAAATCGACATGGCCGGCAATGTAACAATCTTCGAAATAGTGGCGCCCACGGTTCGCCAGAATCGTATCCTGCCAACCAAGGAACCGGCATTTGCGGAACGTCGCGCGGTCGCCGTCGATGCGGATTGCCAGCGCCTGGCCGACTGGTCCAGCGGAATTCTCAAACGTCAGGTTCTCCGCCGTGAAGTCATCTGCGTCAATCACTGTGGATGGCGTCCGAAACGTTCCTATCGGCTTACCATCCGAGCCCGGAAGATTGGCGTTTAGGTTGTAAGTGAGAATCGTCTTTGCGGCATCCTCACCGACCAATCTGACAAAGCGTTTCTCCCGTTGCACGTAGATGTTTTCCTTGTAGATGCCCGGCTTGATTCGAATGGTCCAGGGCTTCACGCTGCTGGTCGTTTGCGGCGCAGCGTTAATGGCGTCCTGGATTGACTTAAACTGTCCATCACCGTCGGGCGCCACGGTGGCATCGGCTTGAAACGCCTGCGCTCTGCCGGCACAAATACAGACCGAAACAAGCAATCCGACGAGCAGACTACCGGCTGTTTTTGAGATTTGCGTCATAGGAATGTGGTTCATATTTTAGTCCATGATACCCGCTCCGAAACTCGGGTGCCACCGCTTACCTGATTCGGATTTCTACTGTTGAAAATTCCTCGAGGCCCACCCGCCGTCGTCAAGCGTGCATTACGCTCGCCGGCCATACTTATTATGGTTTCCTGCGGGAAAATCATTGACTTATGGACACAGGTGGTTTAGAAAACGAAGACATTTATTTGCGCGTGCCCCCCTTCTGTGCTTGAACTTCTAACCAGGCCACCAACGTGAGAGGATTCGCCAAATGAGAGCTTCCCGTCGCGCTTTTGTTATCGCTTTGCTGGGCTCGCTGTCGGTATTTTGGACGTCATCCGGCCGCACCGCTTACCAACCAGATCGCTTTAGTCCAACTGAGCTTTCAACACCCTCGCTGGTAGCGGACTATCACTTC
>DATKIS010000122.1:0-3046 GCA_035543975.1 Pyrinomonadaceae bacterium | reverse complement strand
ATTCGCGATTCTTTTGACCCACCTGAACCACGCCGGCGACGTAACGGAAACTGCCAATGCCATCGGCCAGTCGTTCAAGCCGCCATTTCGGCTTGGCGATCATGACGTGTACGTGACCAGCAGCATTGGCGTCGGCCTTTTCCCAGCTAATGGCGAAGACAGCGCGACCATCCTGAAGAATGCAGGTGCGGCCCTCTTTAGAGCCCGCCAGAGTGGCGGCGATAACTACCAGTTTTATGCTGCGGAGATGAATGCGCTGGCCGTAAAGCGTCTGGCATTGGAGTCCAGTCTTCGTCGCGCGGTCGAAAACGATGAGTTTGTTGTTCACTACCAACCTGTTTTGAATTTGGCTACCGGTGAAACAATTGGGGTCGAGGCACTGGTGCGCTGGCGGCATCCGGAGTTTGGGATATTGGCTCCGGCCAGGTTCATCGATTTGGCGGAAGAGACCGGATTGATCATAGACATCGGCGAAACCGTGCTGCGCCGGGCGTGTCTTCAAACCATCGCCTGGGAAGAACGCGGACTAGGTTGCTTGCGGATGGCAGTCAATATTTCAGCGCGCCACTTTCAGCAAAAGAATTTTCTCGAACGCATTTTCGCAATTCTCGAAGAAACCGGACTCGATCCAAAGCGGCTCGAATTGGAGTTGACCGAAACGTCAATGATGCAAAACGCGGAGTCGGCGTCGGCTCTACTCCACCAGCTACGCGAACGAGGCGTGCGGGTGGCAATCGATGATTTCGGCACCGGGTATTCGTCGCTGAGCTATTTGAAGAAGCTGCCAATCGATACGGTCAAACTCGATCGTTCGTTTGTTAGCGAAGCTACCACCGACCCAAATGACGCGGCGCTGGTGATGGCGATCATCACGCTGGCGCACAATCTGCAACTGAAAGTGATCGCCGAGGGTGTGGAAACCGACGAACAGAGGACGTTTCTGCGACTGCTGCGGTGCGACGAAGGACAGGGATACCTGTTTGGCAGGCCTCTGGCGGCTGATGTACTTGAATCGCTCTTGAAAGCAGCTCGACATACGGCTGGGACCGAACCCGGTTAATCGGCTGGTGCTCGCAGATTGATATCACCCGGGACGGAGTAAACGAATGGCGGCCGCGGAAAAGTGCAGCCGTTGGAATAGGAAACTAAGACCATGGATGGAAACCTTCACGCGTTGGTCATCGACGATGAACCCGAAGTTCGGAGCTTCGTTTCTGCTGTTTTGCGGGGCAAGGGCTGGATCGTTGCGGAGTCGCCCTCGGCTGAAGACGCATTCGAACGGATCGACGAGAATCGTTGGTCGGTCGTGTTTTGCGACGTCATGCTGGGTGGGGCGAATGGTTACAGCGTCCTCCATCACTTCAAGGAAAAACTCCCGGAAACAAAAGTGGTGTTAATGACGGGCCACGGCAGCGCTGCCGGAGCTTTTGACGCTACTGCTTTCGGTGCTTATGACTACCTTTTGAAACCTTTCGGACCTGAGGAACTGGAGTCGCTCTTAGAAGCCCTGCGCGAGCAACTTACAAACACGAATGTGAGTGTCTCAAGCAGACGACGAACAGCGACTTACAAATCCGATATTGAGCTGGTGGGGCGGAGCCAGGCATTCATTGAAGTGATGAAGCACGTTGGCCGGATTGCCAAAACAAGTTTGCCGGTCCTGCTCACCGGCGAATCCGGCACCGGGAAGGAGTTGGTGGCCTCAGCGATTCATCGTCGTAGCGGTCGGTCCGACAAGCGTTTCGTGGCGGTCAACTGTGGCGCTATCCCAGCCGAATTAATCGAAGCTGAACTATTCGGACACGTTAAGGGATCGTTTACCGGGGCCGATCGCGATCGGCGCGGCCTGTGGGAGGAAGCCGAGAGCGGAACGGTGTTTTTGGATGAGATTACCGAGACAAGTCCGTCGTTTCAGGTGAAGTTGCTACGCGTACTACAGGAAGGCGAGATTCGCCGGGTCGGTTCAAACCAATCCCAACGCTTGAATGTTCGAGTTGTCGCGGCCAGCAATCGGGATGTCGAGCAGGAAGTGGCGGCGGGAAAGTTTCGTAACGACCTATTCTACCGGTTGAATGCCGTTTCGATAGTCTTGCCTCCTTTGCGCGAGCGACCCGAGGATATTCCGCCTCTGGCGCAGACCTTCGTCGAGCGCCTCTATTCTCTGAGCCCGTCAGCGAGAATTTCCGCGGAAGCTCTGACGTTGTTTAGCTGCTATGACTGGCCCGGCAATATTCGTGAACTTGAAAATGCCGTGGTGCGAGCCGCCGCGGTATGCGACGGCATCATTCGGGTCAAAGACCTGCCACAGCGGGTGCGCGATTATCAGCCGCAGCGTCCGGACCAAAGCAATCCCGACTTGCCGGCAGCCGACTTAACCGCCCGGGAAGAATGGCCGCTACTGTCCGAAGTGGAAGCGCGTTATGTCACGCGGGTGCTGATCCGCACCGCCGGCAATAAACAAGCGGCTTCGCGCATAATAGGAGTTGACCGAAAGACCCTCGATCGGATGATCAAAAGGCACAAGATTTCAGTCTCAAAAACTCGCCCATGAATCCGTCTCCTACCGCCGGAAAGAAGGGACTCCTGGTTGGCGAAGTTCCGCGCACGCCTGCTCAAATCCGAGGTTGCTGACGTCTTCTAGCTCAGTTAACCAGCCTGGAAAGATTGGTGCCGAGGGCGGGAGTCGAACCCGCACGCCCTTTCGGACAACGGATTTGAAGTCCTTTCAAATCGGCATTCTCTGGTCTACCAAACCATTCGAACCAGTATTTACGGCCTAGCTGTAGTCAAGGTATCGCTTCGTCTGGTTTCGTATCAACACATCCCGCAACCAGCTTCGCCCCATCCTCATTTGTTTTCGCAATGTACCCTTACGTGATAAGCGGTCAGGGGAACAATATTATTGACAACCATAACGACCGCCAGTATATTCCGCCCGTCTCACAGGAATGTCTGCTGGCGATGGACCGAAAGTGTTGGCCTCTGAATAAGCCATTGGCATCGCCGTAAGCGGCTGCACTTAAGTCACTGCCTATCTCATTCAGAC
>DATKIS010000121.1:0-2918 GCA_035543975.1 Pyrinomonadaceae bacterium | reverse complement strand
AGCCACGAACCAATTCTGACTACAGCGTCAGGTTTCGAACAGGTCGATGAGGTTTTGTGCAAACGCCCAATCCAGGGCAGGATGCCCAATGCTGACCGGCTGACGATCCAAGCGTGATATCTTAGGCGCACCGCCTTTGCTGTTCAGAGTTTGCTCAAAACGGTCGGTTCACGTGGGAGGAATTCCATGACAGAGTCCCAGCTTTCCGACCGGCAGCCCGACGAGGTCTTCAACCAACCGCCGCCGCTGGAAAACTACAATTTGTTCGAATATGACCTTCCGCTCCAGGAAGCGCTGCGGCGCGAAGGGGGCGAGTGGGCCGAAGCTCGGGTTAGCGAGTTTGGCGCGCTGATGGGACGGGCGGAGACCGTGCGTCTGGGCGAATTGGCGAACCGGAACCCCCCAACCCTGCGCACCCACGATCGCTTTGGCCACCGCGTTGACGAGGTCGAGTTTCACCCAGCCTGGCACGAGTTGATGCAAATCGGTGTGACGCACGAGCATCACTCGCTCCCGTGGATCCACCCGCGCGCCGGTGCGCACGTGGTTCGCGCGGCGCTCAACATGCTCCGGCATCAGGTGGACGAAGGCGCGAGTTGCCCATTGACGATGACCTTCGCCGTGGTGCCGTCGCTGCGGCTCCAGCCCGAATTGGCCGCCGAATGGCTGCCCCGCATTCTTTCGAACGAGTACGATCCGCGCTTCATTCCGGCTTCGCAGAAACGTGGTGTGTTGTTTGGAATGGCGCTAACGGAACGGCAAGGTGGCTCAGACGTGCAAGCCAACACCACCCGCGGCGTGCCTGTCGGGAAAAGCGGAGCGGGCGAAGAATATGAACTCAACGGACACAAGTGGTTTTGTTCCGCGCCAATGTGCGACGGGTTCTTAACTCTCGCCCAGACCGCTAAAGGGCTTTCCTGTTTCCTGCTGCCGCGCTTGCTGCCGGACGGAACGCGTAATGGCTTCCATCTGCAACGATTGAAAGACAAGCTGGGTAATCGTTCCAATGCGTCGAGCGAGGTGGAGTTTCACGGCGCCCGTGCCCGGATGGTGGGCGAAGAAGGACGGGGGGTGCCAACGATCATTGAAATGGTGAGGCATACACGACTTGACTGTGCCTTCGGCTCGGCAGCCACCATGCGCCGGGCTCTGGCTGAGGCGCTACACCACGCTACGTACCGGTTTGTGTTCGGGAAGAGGTTGTTGGATCAACCCTTGATGCGAAACGTCATGGCTGACCTTTGTTTGGAAAGTGAGGCGGCGACGGCGATGGCGCTCCGGCTGGCTCGCGGTTTCGACAAATCGCCGCACGATGAAGGGCAACGCCGGTTCACCCGCCTCGCCACCGCAGTCGGCAAATACTGGATTACGAAGCGCGCGGTCGCGGTCGTGGCCGAAGCGCTCGAATGCCTTGGCGGCAACGGTTACGTCGAGGAGTCTCCCTTGCCGCGCCTTTACCGCGACGCTCCACTCAATTCGATCTGGGAGGGCTCGGGCAATGTACAGTGCCTGGAAATGCTGCGTGCCGTGAAAAAGGACCCCGGGACTTTGGAGATGCTCATGCAAGAAATTCGGGAGGCGCGCGGCGGAAACAAACACTTCGACAGCTTCGCCAACAAACTCGAGGGCGCACTGGTTGACTCAACCCAACTCGAAACGCGCGCGCGCCGCCTTACCGAACTATTAGCCACGGGCTTGCAAGGCTCACTTCTGGTTCGACACGCCCCGGCCGAAGTAGCCGACGCGTTCTGCGCGTCGCGTCTGGCACGTGACTCCGGCCTAGCCTTCGGGACGCTCCCGCCCGACACCCATTTCGAGGCGATCCTCGAGCGCGCCCGCCCGGCGATTTGATGCTTGTTTTCACTCCCGCTTCATCCGGTAGAAAGACTGGTGAAGTTTCGGCAACTAGCGCTGATGTGCCGTATGATTAGCCCCTTTATGGAAACGATGAGCCGGAGTACTCATTAGACTTAGTCAAGAGGCAAACCCGAATCCGTCGAAGTCGGCTGATGCTTCGGGCATCGGTTCATGGTATCGGCAACGGGTTTAGCGGAAACTGTAATGCCTTGTCTACGATGCTCAAGCGCCAATGTATTGCGGTGGAGCAAGCAAAGACAGCGATTGAGATTTACGTGCAAATCCGACTGAATTTAATAGATGTTGACTTGACGCAAGCGTGGGAACTGCCAGTCGTCTAGATATTTACGCTTACGATGCTTACATTATCGCCTGCGCGTCAAATCAGAATTGCTCTTTGCTAACACTAGATGCTGGGTTGAGCTATGCGGCAAAAGCGGCGGGAGTTAATGTTTTGGAGGTGAAATAATCAGATGCAGACGAATCTTGAAAATCAGCAAAGTCTTTCTGCCTTGCTTGAACAAGCGCGCCAGGAGGGTGAAGTACGGATTAAAGCATCGGATGGACAAACCTTTATTCTCAAGCCAGAGGAGTCTAAGCGTTCCGCACTGGATGTTGAGGGCATTAACTTAAACATCTCAACACAGGAGATAGTAGGGTTGATTCGTGAGGGGCGCGAAAGAGAGAATTCTGGTGGGCCGGTCGGGAAGGAAGAATGGTAGATGTCCGGTTATGTTCCCGAAAGGGCGACTTCATCACGCTCTCTTTCGATCCCCTATCCGGTCACGAGCAAAAAACGCTCCCCGCAAACACAGATTTCGCTGTCATAATCGAACGCTCACGCCCTCGAATTTGATGTAGTTTTGATTCCCGCTTCATCAGGGAGAAAGACCGGTGCAAAGTTCTAATCCAACCGCGGTCAGGTTTCTTCAGTCCTTAGACTCAAGTGCCTCAGGCGTGCAACATCACTGACTTGGTCGAGGAGTTTTCGTTTTGGCATTTTCTGCACATGTTCCATACCGGCGTATCATGGTGCAGTTGTGATATCTAGTTAGTACGTT
>DATKIS010000120.1:0-13069 GCA_035543975.1 Pyrinomonadaceae bacterium | reverse complement strand
ATGGCGAGCCATCGAAAACCGGTGTCTTTATTCATCGCCTTGGCCTTGACGGTGCTGACGATCTTTAGGTCAGCGGGCTGGAGTGAAACTGGCGGGCCCTGGGTGAAGGCTGAGCAGGCGATGAAGAAACTGGTTTGGAGTGAGACCACCCTGAAAGGCCCATAATCGTTTGCCGGCAAACTGCCGCAACCACCTTCAAACAATGGACCGCTCCGGAACCTGATCACGGGCGCCCCCCGTCCGGGCAGCACAACTCCGCCCGATCCCACCCACTACGGGGACAGCGCTGTCATCGCCTTTCGGAAGCCGCCGGACGAAAACGACATAGCCCAGTCAGGCCCGAAAGCGACGACCAGCGGTGGCGCGATTGATGCCAAGCCCCTCTGTGACAACGATCTAAACAGAGTGCTCACGATTGTCGCTCCGCCGGACGGATCCAGGGGGAACTGAGCCTTCGCAGTCGCTAAAACAGCACGGAAGATAGAGGGCTTACACCAAATAAGTTGCATATTGTCCGATCGAGATACAAGATACCTCCCCAGAATCCTACAGCCATCCTGATCGATAGCCTCAGACTAAAGACCACCCTGCGATCATGGTTACGACGGCCTTCATAAAGGGGGTAACCGATTGTTTAAACGGAAGATTAGTCACCAGAAAAGCCGACCGAGCAAAGTTGGACCTATGCCACGAGGCCGAATGCTAATTCCATTTTGCGCCCTACTAATTCTATCTTTGGGGTGCAACTTGTTCACAAAGCTAATGCAGCAAAAGCCTTCGCCCGTGAGCACAGTAGCTCCAACACTCCCAGCTCCACCTCAACCTGCATTAGTGAATCCAGGAACGCCCGAAGACCAAGCGGTTTACTTTGCAGACCTGGTGGAAGTGCCGGAAACGCGACTCGCGGGCTGGCTTGGAATTTACGATGCCCTCGCTATACCGGTCATCGGCCAGGATGGAAAGTCGCTGGGGACCACGGACGACGATCCAATCGGGCCGCGGTATTGGCAGATTTGGTATGCCTCCGGGCTCGATAAGAAGGGACGGGGAATTCGTTTGAGCGACGCCGGCCGCCTGCTGGCAGCGGGAACTTCTGAAATAGACGGCGGCGCAATGGGCCCGGCACTCCTCAATGATTTGAAACGCGCGGTTGGGAGCAATGACCCGCAGGTGCGACTGTTGGGAATGTTTGTCCGCGAACGAATCAAGCGATGGCCTTCGGGCCGAGATGTTCGAGCAGACGGGCTGACTGCGGAAGAAACGATTATCGACCTGCCCACCTTGCAGATGATCGCGTGGGTCGTCTCGCGCAATGTGCTATTCAAAGCGGCCAGTTCGGCGAAGGACATCGGCGCAACTCGCGCGCCGGCTACGTTGAGTCTGGCAACGTTTCAGGCTTCACGCGGAAATCCTGCCGCGCAGCTTCCTTGTTCGGAAAAGATGGGCGACGCGGATTCCACGTACTGGACTAATTGGTTAATGAACAAAGTGGTTGCCGGCGGCGTCCAGCTTCCGGGAATGGAGAACGCTTTTACAGGCCTGGTCGAACAAATACAAAAGAGCATGCAAGTGTCGGATAATCTGATCAAGAAGACATCCGCCACTACCACTAACTTAAATATTGCTTCGGTCTTGCTTAGTCTCCTTCTCCAAGTGGCGGCGATGGAGATTAACCCGAGCCAGGATCCCGAACCGCTCAAACGCACTAACAACACCAATCGTGGTGGGGAGGGGAAAATTGTGCTCCAGCTTTATTCCGCGCCGGGAAACATTCCGGACGGAAACAAACTGGGAGCGTGTATGGGGTCCGTGCTGTCGAATTGGTTTGGCGTTTCCTTCAGCTTGCCAGCCGAGGGCCCGATAGCGGGAGCTGAGATGACTGTGTCGGGCGGCGCGGGTTTTCCGGATCTTGTTCTTTTCAATACCGAGGGGACCAACAGCATGCGCCGATGGACCGGCTCTGACGGGGTTGCTCAATATAAGTTGTATGGCGCTCCGCAAAAACGCGATCTCCCTAGCACCGCCAAAGAAGTGAAAAAGGAGTTTTCAGTTCATGTCAAAGCTCAACCTGAAGAGGCCGGACTCAATTCGATGCTCAATATATTCTTCGGCGGGCTCACGTTCGGTGCGGCGCCGAGTAAGGCCGGCGGCTTCGGCTCGGCAATAGACATCGCAAAAGGCTTTCAGTACGACATGGGTGAGTACTTCTTCAATATGACGGATTGGCAATCGAAGGGATACCGGGCGACGGGGAGGACTGCTGATGTGGTTTACTCGGGAGTCATATGTAGCCTGGACAAACCCTTTACCGTGATCGGGACCTATGCGTTTGGAAGCGTTTCGTTTGACTTCGTCCCTTCCTCTGCCACCAGCGGCACTGCTGGCTACAGCGTGAGCCCTGGCGGTGTGAAATTGACTGGGTCAGGTATCTACACCATAGAGGGGGTAGATAGTGAGACGCCGAAGATTTTATGGTCCCTGTCCATGAATATGAGCGCGCCGGGTGCCAGCCGTTCCCATGGCGGCACCGCTCCGATTGACCTCGTTCCCCTCGAGACCGACGAGTGCAAATAGTCAGTTTAGAGTCGTACCTGGAATTTCGGGAGTCAATTATGAAAGCTCCTGCGACGGGTTAGTTTGGCATGGACGAGTAACAAGAGAAGGAGTCAAATGATGAGGTCTTCAAAGAGTTTCACTAAAGTAGTTTTTTGCTTGTTTACAGTTGCTTTATTAATCCCCCAGTCCGCTCTTTCCCAGACCGAAAAGCTCGGCATCGTGAGCTACACAGCGCCGAAAGGCTGGACGAAAACTACCAAAGAAAACATTATTTCATTTAGTAAGCTTGACCAAACCACCGGCGCTTTTTGCATTATCACTCTGTACGGCGCGACGCCCGGCACCGGCAGTCCCGAAAGGGATTTCAAGAGGGAGTGGAATAACCTGCTCGTCGAACCGTTCAAGGCGGAGGGAAACCCGGAAACTGAAACGGAGTCTGACAATGGTTGGACGGCTATTGCGGAGTATGCTGCGTCGTGCAGCTATCGGAGAGACCTTCAAGTGCGCGCTTCTGCGGACGTTGATCCGAAGCGTTCGGCCGAACGGGCCTTTGCTTTGGCGGCTTCGACTTCGCGATCGCGGGGCGGGGAATTCGTCACCAGCGACGCGAGTAGTTCGTGTGCGGCTTGCGCAACTTGATCCACGGCGTGGTTGAACGCAGCTTCGTTTGTCTTTGAAGGCTTGTTGAATCCGCTGAGTTTGCGAACGAACTGAAGTGAGGAGGCGCGAATCTCTTCGTCGGTCGCCGGCGGTTTGAAGTTGTGCAAGGTTTTAATATTTCGACACATGGTTATTGATCTCGCAATTATATCGATGTGTTGGCAGGGAGCATTCACAATACAGGATATATCGAGACTGCAAACTTGAGAAACGCCAAGCCACGAAGAGGACAGAACTGAGCATTGTGCAATCGCTTCGCTAACGCGACGGCAGAAGAGCTGTGGGGCGACCTCGATGGCGTTAGTCGCACCAGGCGCAGCTACGGGAAGGGAACCGTGGTGTGAGGACTTTCGCCGGCGGACGTGCTCGCGTCCTTGCGCATTCCCAAGGATGTTGAATACAGCCGTGCGTTGGATGCGAAGGTGTCGTGGCTGCATCGGCGCGCCCCAGACACGGACATCTATTTCTTCGCCAACCGGACGGATCGTCCCCAGGATATCAACGCTCGATTCCGCGTAAGCGGCAAGGAGGCCGAGCTCTGGCATGCGGATACGGGTGAGATCGAACCGGCCGAGTTTAGGATCGACGGCGGTCACGACGAGGGCGTGAAGTATTTCTCCGGGACGGCAACCTACACAACGACCATGAAGGTAGATCGCCGTTGGTTTCGCCAAGGGGCTGGGTCGCGCGCGAGAATCCTGCTCAATCCGGGTGCAGTCAATGACCTCGCCGAGGTCTCGGTCAACGGCCAGGTATTGGGAATACTGTGGAAGTGGCCGTATCAGGTGGATGTCACCGGCGCATTGAAACCCGGAGCTAATCAACTGGAAATCAAAGTTACCAATCAGTGGACGAACCGACTGATAGGTGACCGGTCAGCCCTGCTGGACAGGAAGGTTCTTGCCGCAGGTGTTCCTGGTTTCGGCCCGCCGCCGACGCTGAGCGATTCGGGTCTGTTGGGTCCCGTGACGCTGGTGACGGTATTAGCGCCGGCAGTACGGAACCGAGCGCCGTAGCCGGCAGTACAGAACCGAGCGCGGTAGCGCCGGATCCCCCGGTCAACCTCTCGTAGTACGGGGAAACCAAACATGTCGGTCGTTTGCAGAGATGACCCGACGCAGAGAATCCGTGGCTGTCGCGAAGATCCGGCGCTACCGCGCTCGGTTCTGTGTTGCGGCGCTACCGCGCTCGGTTTTGTATTGCGGCGCTACGCGTTCGGTTCTGCAAGAAGTGTGAACTTTTCCGATGGCTCGCTAGTATAGAGAAGGTCCTCTTATGGTCATTGCTCGGGGGAGCCAGGAGTATCGATATGCTTTCCAGTACCTTTCAAGACCTGCGTTATGCATTGCGGGCCTTGCTTAAGCACCGCAATTTCACCGCGGCTGCTCTATTGACCCTCGCTCTGGGGATCGGCATAAACACTAGCATCTTCACGTTACTCTATTCGGTTGCCGTCCGTCCGCTGCCGGTGAAGGAACCGGACCGCGTGGTCAACGTCTACCAGACTCTTGAGGGTGAGTACTCCCGTCAGGTTGAAGGCAGCGTCGAGCTGCTTTCCTATCCCGAATACCTGAACTATCGAGATAGGGTTGGAGGCCTTTCCGATCTGGCGGCTTCAGCGGATATAAAACTGTACCTGGGCGGCGACAGCGTTGAACGAATCAATGGCTTGATGGTTACCGACAACTACTTCACGCTTCTGGGAGGCGGAAGTGCTTTCGGCCGCACGTTCTTCGATAAAGAATGCCAGACACCGCTGCAATGTCCCGTGGCTGTGCTTAGTCACAGTTTTTGGGAGCGAAGGTTTGGTTCTAATCAGAGTGTGATCGGTACTTCGCTGATGCTGAATCGCCAGAGCTTCACTGTTATAGGAGTGGCGGCGCGCGATTTTCATGGCGCCGAAATGAATGTTCCCGATGTCTGGATTCCAGTGACGATGCAGCCCGCGCTGATGCCCGAGAGCAAGTTTCTGACGCTTCCTGACTGTAGCTGGCTGAGTGTAGTTGGGCGGTTGAAAGAGAACGTCTCGGTGCCGCAGCTCCAGGCGGAGATGCAACTGGTGGCGGCCCAGATGGATCAGGAGTATCCCGGACGAAAGTCGGTCGTCAACGTTATGCCGGGGTCGTATCTCAACTCTCCGGAAGTGCGCAACGAAGGACTGCCGATCGCACTGCTGGTGATGGCAGCGGTTGGCTTGGTTCTCTTGATAGCCTGCGCAAACGTCTCGAATCTCATGCTGGCCCGGGCGGCGGCGCGGCGAAAAGAGATTGCCGTCCGCCTTGCGCTCGGCGCGAGCCGCTGGCGCTTAATCCGGCTCCTGCTGACGGAAAGCTTACTACTCGCCATTCTGGGCGGCCTCGCCGGTTTATTTCTCGCAGTCTTCGTACCCCCGATTTTGCTGTCAGTAATTCCTGAGGCTGGTCTCGATATCGACTTCACTCCCAATGCAACAGTCTTCGCTTACATGTTTTCCATTTCTCTGATTACCGGCGTGGTATTCGGTCTGGCGCCCGCAATCCAGTCCACCAAGCCGAACCTGACGGCTGCACTTAGGTCAACCCGAAACCGACCGCGCGTCTCCCGGCCACACTTGCGCAATCTGCTGGTGATTGGCCAGATCGCGGTTTCGTTGGTTTTGTTGATCGGCGCAGGGCTTTTGGCGCGCGGCTTACACCGTGCCCAATCGACTGACCTGGGGTTTGATCAGAAGAATTTGGTTGTCTTATCCATGGATCTGGCGACCCAGGGTTACAACGAAGCGCGGGCGGCAACACTCCATGGCCAACTCTCCGAACGATTGAAGGCTTTGCCGGGAGTCCGGTCGGTGAGTCTCGCGCAAACGGTGCCCTTTACCGGCGGGCGCGATGAAACCATCGAAATCGAGGGCGGTGAAACCACGGCTCAGGGATCCGCACAGAGCGTCAGCGCCAACGAGGTTTCTGCCGAATACCTTCAAACCCTCGGGATTCCGCTGCGGCGCGGTCGTTATTTTACTGACGAGGATGCTCGCAGCGGCGCATCACCCGCAGTCATTAGCCAGGCCATGGCCAATCGTTTCTGGCCGGATCCGACAGGTCCATTGGCCAGGCGCTTCCGGGATCGCGCGGGCCAATCGCACGAGATTATTGGCGTAGTCGCCGACATAAGTAGCCGGCAAATTGGAAAACTTGACGGTCCTTACTTCTACACGCCTGCCTCGCCGGATAAGTTAGTCGGTCACAGTTTTGTCCTGCGAACAAACGGGAATCAGGGTGGCGTGGTGAGCGCAGTCAGAGAAGTGGCGCGTTCGCTGGACAAAGACGCTTTCGTCTCCGTCGAACCGCTGGAGTTAAACGTCAGGCGAGAGTTGGAGCCGGCGCGAATGAGCGCGTGGTTTTCCGGAACGGTTAGTCTGCTGGCATTGCTCATCGCGGCCACTGGTATTTACGGCATGCTGTCGTATCACGTAGTCGAGCGAACCAGCGAGATCGGCATTCGCATGGCGCTCGGCGCTCAGCGGCGTAGTCTTTTGTTGCTCATAGTAGGCGACGGAATGAAGCTGGCGGGGATAGGCACCGCAATCGGTCTGGTGGCGGCAATCGTGGTGACCAAGGTGATGTCGTCGCTACTGTTTGGTGTGGCCTCGAAAGATGCATGGTCAGATGCATCCACGTTTGCCGTCGTCTCAATCGGCGCCCTCGTAGTGGCCTTACTGGCCTGCTACGTTCCCGCCCGGCGAGCGACGAAGGTGGATCCGCTGGTGGCGCTGAGGAACGAGTGAGCCAGGAGCAGGAGGCAGGAGCAGGGGTAAGAGCTGCCTCCTGCCGCTGCCTCCTGGCTTTTACTGCCATCGAAAAATCTTCAGCGCTACCACAAAGCTGACAGCCAGCCACGCCAGCAATATCGCCACGTCGGTCCAGTTTGCCCAGAGAGGTGCGCCTTCGTTCATCGCGGCTCGCAGGAGTGTGTTCAGTGCCGTCAGAGGCAACGCCTTGATGAACGGTTGAAGGATTTGCGGAAACCTCTCAGACGAGAAGAATGTCCCGGAAAGCAACCACATCGGAAGCATAATGAAGTTCATCAATCCCGACACACCTTCAATCGTTGTCGGTCGAGCAGCAACCAGCAGGCCGATTCCGGAAAAAGTGAAGCCCCCGAGCAACGTGATTAACGAAACACTCAGCCACGAACCCCGTACCGTGAAACCAAAAGCCAGCCAGGCAAAGACGACCACGGCCACGACCTCCAGGAGTAGAAACACCAGGCGCGAAAGCATAAACGAAAGCAGATAATGCGAACGTCGCATGGGCGTCGCTGCAAAACGCTTAAGCAGTTTGCGCGATCGGGCGATCACGATGGTAAATCCGAGCCCCCACAAGCCGCTGCCCATCAGGTTCATACCAATCAAACCCGGAACCAGAAAGTCTACATATCGGGCACCGGTCTCAGTGACCCTTTCCTCTCCGACCGTGAAGACATCCTTCCTTCCTTTTGCGCGTTGCAAAACGTCGTCAACGACGAGCCGGGCCGTACGGCTCTCCGGCCTGGTTGGATCAAAACGTAAGGAGTAAGAGTCGTTAACGGGTTTTACGACTATCACTACCTTCCCGCTCCGCAATGCCTGCGCTGCTTCCGCTGGAGCTAGAACGGATGAGCTGATTTCAGGAGACTGCGCGAGAACGTTTGCGAGCTGGCCCACCCGCGCGTTTGTCGCATCAGCCTCAATAGCCACGAATGTTTTTTCCGGTGCGGTATTGCGAAAGGCTATTCCGAGCGCGAAGGTCATTAACACCGGAAAGATGAAAACCCAAAACACAGCCTCTCGCTCACGCAGAAACTCGCGCACTCGCATCGTGGTCAGCTCGATCAAAGGATGCAATGATTGGCTATTCAGTTGAGTGGTCTCTTTATCCATGAGCGTTGTTCAAAAACTATCCACAGATTACGCCGAGTCTGATTGCCCAGAGGTGTATAGAGTACAACCTTCAGGTTGCGGCTAGCGCCACCACAATCTAAAGATCGAACTCTATACGCCGGTAACCGGACAGTCTTCACCCCTCCCGCAGCATTCTCCCAGTCAACTTCACAAAAACATCCTCCAGTGTCGCCTGGTGCGTTGTTAGCGAGACGAGTTCCGACTGTTGCCGTTTGATTTCTTCAAGCAACGCCGGCAACGCCACACCCATCTCCGCAACGGTCAGCGAATAATCGTCATCTCGCTTGTGCAAATGGGTCACGGCCGGGAGGCTCGTTAACGCATCGTCAGCAATCGCTTTGTTGACCCGGAACTCTATGATCTGATCCGCGCCCAGCGAGTTAATCAGCTCGAACGGGGTTCCCAGCGCGATGACTTTCCCGTGATCCATGATCGCCACCCGGTCGCACAGCCGAGTCGCCTCTTCCATGTAATGCGTAGTCAACAGCACGGTGCCGCCTCCCTCACGGAATTTGTCGACTACGTCCCAGAGCGATAGACGAGCTTGCGGATCAAGACCGGTGGTGGGCTCATCCAGAAAGAGCAGTTCCGGATCACTGACCAGGGCGCAGGCAACTGCCAGTCTCTGTTTCTGACCACCCGAGAGTTTGCCGACCCGTGCGTTTCGTTTCTCTTCCAGTGCCACTGTTTGGATGACCTGGTCCACGGAGAGGCCACGCTGGTAGAAGCTGCGAAATAGTCGCAAGGTCTCGACCACCGTAACTTTCTCGGCGAGCTGCGTTTCCTGCAACTGCACGCCGAGACGTTCACGAAGCGCACGGTCATCGGAGCTGGACCGCTGGGCCTTTGCGGCAGAGCTCCACTGCTGGCCCAGCACCTCCACCGTGCCTTCGTCCGCGGAGGTGAGGCCTTCGAGTATTTCCACGGTCGTCGTTTTGCCGGCGCCATTCGGACCAAGCAGACCAAAACACTCCTCCGCAAAAACTTCCAGGTCCAACCCGTTCACCGCGGTGACATCGGCAAACCGCTTCCGGAGCCCGGCACACCGCAAAGCGACTCGTTGGGCTGCGGGTGAGCGAGATGGCGTGGATGATGTTTGGGTCGTCATAGAGTCGTGATTATATGGAAGGCCAGGGATGCAAAGCACGGGCAGGAAGCATGATACTTTAACGATCTCGTCTAAGGAATGAATTCCGGTCCAGCAGCTCGCTAAGCCACAAACTTATAACCATGGCCGCGCATGGTAAGAAAATGCCGCGGCTCCTTTGCGTTGTCTTCCAGCTTCTGCCGCAACCAGCCAACGTGGACGTCAACGGTTCGGGTCAGCATTCCGGTTTCATAGCCCCAAACCTCGCGCAGCAGTTCATCGCGCGAAAGCGTAGCGCCGCGCTGGGCGATGAAGTAGCACAGCAGTTGAAACTCTCGCGCGGAGAGTTCGATCGGCTTACCGTTGCTAAGCACCTCGGTGCTCCGAAAGTTTACGACCACAGAACCAAAACTAAACGTGTCGAGCTGTTCCGCTGTGCTCGCCGTCGCCCGGCTGCGCCGCAGCAAAGCTTCCAACCGGGCCAGCAGTTCCAGCGGCTCGAACGGTTTGCAAAGATAGTCATCGGCGCCCAGCTTCAGGCCCAGGACTTTATCGATTACCTGGCCACGCGCAGTCAGCATCAGAATGGGTGTCGTGATACCCCGTTGCCGCAGATCGCGGCAAACATCAAAACCGTTTTTGCCCGGCAACATGACGTCCAGAATGATCACGTCGAAGTCGCCCAGGTGGGCACGCGCCAAACCCGTCAAGCCATCGGCGGCCGTCTCAACATGATAGTTCTCCGCGTTGAGCAGGTCCGTCAGGGCCATCGTGATGCCTGAGTCGTCTTCAATCAACAGGATCTTGTTTGCCATCTGCCGTAATTAAATTTTAGAAACCTCGTACCACGCAGCAAAGGTTTTTTGTATTCAGTCCGCGGAGCGGACGTTGGCATAAAGCCTGGGGTGAAGGGAAGCGAACCCCAGGATCATTTTCCCACGACCTTCGCAAGGTCCGCGGAGCGGCCGATGGCGGGTGATTGACCAACCCAATTTTGATGTTTCGGCTGTTGGCCGCTCCGCGGACGTTTTCTATTTTCGACACCGCCTCCTGGGGTTTCGCTGCACTCCACCTCAGGCTTTACGCGGTCGGCCACTCTGCCGGCTCTGAAGATCCCTCAGGAAACCGGCAAATGCAACGTAAACGATGTCCCCTGACCTGGCGTTGACTGCACCGTCACCCTGCCGCCTAGCGCGCGCAGGTTACGCTCAACCAGGCACAGCCCCAGTCCCGCGCCGCTAATCGTCGCACTCACACTCCGTCCGCGATAGAAGGGTTCGAAGATATGCGGCAGATCCCTGGGCGCGATTCCGGGCCCACGGTCAGCAACGGTGATCTGCACTTCCTTGCCCTGCGCGGGTTGCGCGGCAGACGCGGTTACACTTAACCACTTGCCTCGCGCTGCGTACTTCAGCGCATTCTCAAACAAATTCTTCAGGGCACTTTCCAAAGCTGGACCATCAGTGACCACCAGAGGCAGATCTTCTGCAAAGTGCTGCTCGATTTGCCAGCCATCTTCTGCGAAAGGTGCGGCGTACTCGGCCAGAGAACGTTCGGCTATCTCAGTCACGTTGATCGGTTGTGGGTCATAAACTCGTCGGCCCGATTGAATACCTGCAAAGCTAAGCATTCGCTCGATCTGATTGATCAGCCGTCGCGCTTCACGCTGAATCACGTCGCCGTATTGTTGCACCCGGCCCGGGTCCTGGATCGTACCCTGCGATAAATTGTAGCTCGTCGATTGAATGACGGTCAGCGGGGTGCGCAATTCGTGAGAGACGCCCGCCACGAACTCCATCTGCTGTCGCGCCAAACGGCGCGCGCGCACCGTGGCCAATATCAACATCACTGAGCTGCCGGCTGACAGCACGAGAATAATGAAACTAAACCCGAGTGTATGGCGCTGTGAAAATTCGACCAGCTCGTCAATCGAACCGGCTTTGTTTTTCACCGCCAGCAACCAGGCCCGGTCGCCGGTGCTTCCTCGATTGCCGCCGATCTCAGCGAGCGGCAGACCCTGCGGGCCAGCCACAACTGGCTGTCCTCCCGATCGCGGAGGCGGTGGCGGCGGCCCATAACCACCCTGCAGCAGGTTTGTGTCGAGTAGGACAGTGCCTGCGTCAAACTGCGATAACGCCTCGATGGTGAGCGTTGGCTCCGAACTATAGATCATACTCAATGGGTTGCTGGCAACGACCGCGACTTGATAACGAGCGGGAGTACCGTAATGCCGCGCGACTAATTCGGGGAGCAGATTTTGACGGAGATCGTCATTATCGAATTCAAGAAAACACCAGCCTCTCAGCCGCCGCGACTCAGGTGGAGGCGGGGCGCCGAGGGGGAATATCACCGGTCTACCTTGAAACATGGGGAATATCAACACTGGTGTACCTTGAAAAACCGCAAACGCAGCTCCATTCGAGACAGACGGACGCTGGCCCCCGGGCAAACGCAGTTGCTCCTCAAGGACCTGGCGATAGACGGCAAACTCGTTGGGCCAGTCTGCAGTCTTGAATTGGTTGTCGCCGGTGTGCATCCGTCTGAAGACTAATCCCTGATCGCTTTGCGTGCCGATGCTGATCGAGGCTAGTAGTTGTGGGAGGTCGGAATTGCTGTGCCACCCTCGGGAAAGCTCGATCAGGAAAGGCTCGAGCGCGGCGTCGTTTCCTTCGTTTGGCCGTAGACGGAAGAACGGCAGCACTTGCAGCAGGGTATCCCGGAAATCGCCACTAAAGTTGCTTAGCGTCCTTTCCATGACTTGACGGCGTTGTCGCCGGTCGGCGTCTTTCAAGCGATTGATCCAGCGATACTGGAACACGCCGGTGACCACCGTGAGCAGCAACACCACCACGCATCCCAGCACCAGCCAATTTGTTCTGACACGATTGAACATTGCTCGCATTGTAGCTTTCAAATTTGGTCACCGGCATCGAAGGAGACGAAGACTTTACCTCGTCTTTACAATAGGTCGGTCACTTTACGAACACTTTACACGCCCACCCCAACCTTTCGCTTAGCATAGCCGTACATTGTTGCAGTTCCACAAACCTTCAAGAGGAATGTACCGGGCAGCGATGACGCTGCACAGTCGAACATTAATGGAAACACTTCTGATTTGCCTGCTGGCGAGGTCCCGAACGTAACGGCACAACGCAGGAGGAGTACCGGTCCGGGCCAAGCCCAGGTAGTTCATCTTTATGCGCTGCTATCCGAAAAATGATCTGAAACTAACTATGGAGAAGGAGAACCGATGCGAAAACTAGCAATTCTAATCATTCTTATTGCGACGGCCGCCGTCGTCGTTGCCCAGGACAACTCGGCGAAATCAGCCAGCGCGCAGTCTGACGCGAAAAAGGCTTTCGCCAAACTGAAGACCCTGGCAGGTTCGTGGCAAGGTAAGGTTATGGAGATACCGATCGACTTCACGATTCGCGCCGCATCCAGTGGTAGTGCAATTGTGCATGAAGGGAACACAAGTGGAGGGGGCCCCCCAAAACATGAGATCACTATGTTCTACGTGGACGGGGATCGTTTGCGCGCGACTCATTATTGTGACGCCGGAAATCGTTCGAATATGGAAGGCAAGTTATCGGCGGATGGAAACGCCATTGCGTTCAGTTTTCTCGATGTTGTCGGACCGACGAGGGGGGGATATCTGAAGGACATGGTGCTCACAATGGTTGACGCTGACCGTCATATCGTAGCGTTTACTTTCGTTATGCCAGACGGTAAGCCGATTCCGTTGCGCGGCGAATTTCAACGGACAAAATGATTGGACAAACCTGGGCGGACTGACGGGAACCACGTGGGCGTCATACGCAGTTGGGCCGTCACATTACAACGTTCCAGTA
>DATKIS010000119.1:0-2350 GCA_035543975.1 Pyrinomonadaceae bacterium | reverse complement strand
TAATGTCGCGTAAGGGATGCGAAATCAAAGCTCAGGGCGCTCTGCTTCAGCTTGTCACCCTTTGGACGACGTAGGCTTTTGGGCAATCAGCGAACTTTCTGGATTAGGCGGATGGCCGCTTCGCGCCAGGAGCGGTCGTTCCAACTATGAGCACTACTTTTAATCATGCGACATCCCTGACCTGTCCACCGACACGCCTTGGAACCCTAAAAACTCTGAACTCAATCCGTTTTCAAGACGACACAGGCGACCATTGGCCTGCTTCGGAACCGGGCGATAGCCGCCTTCGGCCTTCTGCCCACCGGCAAACGTTGGCGATCCACAAATATGCAGGGGCTGCAGGAGGCTGCATCAAACCTCATGGCGTGCGGTTGCTGCGTCCGAGCAGAGTACCTTGATCAATTCGGAAATTTCCGTTCAGACAGCGCTGATGAGCGCGGACCTCACGCCTGAGAAGCAGAGGTCAAATGCATCCAGTTCTTGCAGTTCTTGCGCTTTCAAACAAGAAGGATTGAATTTGGCCTTGCCGAAGCGGTAGCCGCGCGCTGGCGGCGCGGATTGCCAGGCGTACTGCTTGGCCCCTGTGCGAGGCCAGATTGTCCAAAATCACGATGTCCCCGGCCGCAGGGTGCTCTCTCGATGTAAGTTCGGAAGCACTTGCCATTGATCGGCCCATCGATGGGCCACGGAGCGGTGACGCGATCGTGGCGCAATGCAGCTAGGAAGGTCAGGTCTGCCAATGACCATGCGGCACATCAGCCTTGATCCGCTGCCCGCGCGGCGCCCATCCTCGCAGTGCTGACATACTGGTCCTGCTCCAGGTTTCGTCGATGAAGACCCGGCGGGCCGGATCGATCCGCCTGCGGCATTTACACCATTGCGTGCGACGGCGGACGTCATCGGGACGGGCCCGCTCGGCGGCGGCTGCAGGCAAGATCTCAACTTGGGGGCAACATTCAGGCCGTCGGCCTGAATGCCGTTTCAGCCCCAGAATCAGCTCGGCCAACATCGAGGCCGGGCTCAAGCTCTAAGATTGTTTTTCGGCTCCTAATTCAGAGGTTGTGCTCGCCATCAAAAAGTCGCCCTGCCATCTTAGTTGTGGGCCAATTCGATGCGGGAGTTGCGGATGAGTCAGGTCAAAAGAGACATGGGACGCATTGAGGGCCTACATTTTCAGGCCATCGAGGTAGCTCTGCAGGCAAAAGCCTTGAAAGAATGCAGTTTTCCCGGTCATTCTGATTGGGTGTTAGACCAGGGCGATGTTGAGGCCAATAGGCTCGCCTACGCGATCGGAACAAACCGCTGGGAGAACGGCGAAATAGCTGGCGAGCGCGAAGAATTTTTGGACGCTATCAAACATGCGATCAAAGGCGCGCCCTATGAGTGTCCTCGTTGCGATCGGATGATGGCAAAGGATTGATGCAGGGGAAGTTCTCTACACCGCACGGCCGCTGCAACGCCGGACCGCCGAAAACTAAAAATTCCAACTCAAACACCTGCCGTCAGTCACGAAGAAACTCCGTCGCTTCCTTGAGGCGTTTGATTTTTCCATCCCGACCTGCGGCATCAAAGCACCTCACTCCGGATTGGCTCGACGAAATCAAATACGTCGACGGGATTGCATAAGGGGCACGGCGCGCCGTCGCCATCGGTGCGCCTTGAACGTTCGTCAACACCACGCCGAAGCGCCGCTCCAGTTTCGTCGCGCAGATCGACTCGCCTCCAACCCACCACCCCGTTGCGCGGCGGATCGGGACCGGCCTCGACAAGCTCGGCCAATTCAATTCGGCCTGCTGCCGCGTCGTGAGCTTCGATCCGGGGCCCGACGACTTGATGAGATTACGAAGTCCGGCCAGCCCTTTGGCGTTGTAACGGTGCAGCCAGTCCCGCAAAGTCTATCGGTCCATGCCACAGGTCTCCGCCGCCGTCTTGCGGTCCGCGCCGTCGAGTACCAACGCAAGCATCCGCGCACTGTTCTTCTCGCGCCCCGATGCGCACGAAGCGCCGTTGCCGTCAAATCAAGCCGGGTAATCGTAACTCTGGCTCTCATCGCTACCCGCCTCTCCAGAGATGGAGCATCGGGTCAGATTTTCTCGATTCGGGAATCCCAAATTCGGGCATCCCAAAAGATACGTCAGCCAGCGCGGCCGTGGTATAATAGTCCGGTACTTCGCCTTTGAGCCAATTCGGAAGTCGAGGCCCACCGTGTGATGTCGCCATGCAACTGTGGAGGGTGACTGGACCGCAACGCAATATAGCCAATTTGAGCCAGGCGTTGTTGCAATAATGTACGCCTGCGCTGCAAAACTGATCCGTAGCGCTGTTTTCGACGATAATGTTCCTTCATTTT
>DATKIS010000118.1:0-2497 GCA_035543975.1 Pyrinomonadaceae bacterium | reverse complement strand
GACGCCAACAGTCACCGCCAGGTCGGCAATCTGTTCGATGTGAAGATGCGCGCTATCAATAACCTGCATGAGGCGGGAGTTGAGATTGTGCTGGTCACCACTTTGGTAAACGGCATTAACAACGACCAGGTCGGCTCGATTATCCGTTTCGCGTTAGACAATCCGAAGAAAATCGCGTTTTTGTCGTTCCAGCCGGTATCTTTTACCGGACGCGATGAGGAAATCACACCGCAACGACGCTTGCAGCAGCGTTATACGCTTTCGCATTTGGCTCACGACGTTAAGGATCAAGTTGGAATCACCGAGCCGACCCGCGATTGGTTCCCGCTTTCGCTGATGGGCGCCTTCGCGGATTTCGCCGATTTGGTTCACGGACCTCAGGCTGAGTGGGGCCAGGTTTCGTGCGGTTGCCATCCAAATTGCGGAGTAGGCACCGCCGTGATGGTCGATAAGGAAACGCGTGAAATGCGGCCAGTGCCGGAGTTTCTAAACATTCCGGGCCTGGTAAAAGACATGCAGAAGATTACTGACGCAGCCCGCGGCAAGTGGATGTCAAACATGATGATGGGATTGGCGTTGCTGAAGCATTACAACCCATACAAGTCGCCGTCGCAGTTCACGCTTTATGAACTCTTTAAGAAGTTTGACAAGTCTTTTGGCTTGACCGGGAAGGATTACGGCAAGGTAGGTGGTGACCGGTCACAGAGCGACATCGAGAAGCGTCGCGCGGACCGTTGGAACTTCCTGTTTATCGCCGGTATGTGGTTCCAGGACCTTTTCAACTACGATTTCCGCCGCACCGAAATGTGTATTATTCCTTATGGAACGCAAGAAGGTGAGATTTCTTTCTGCGCCTACAACACGGGAATCGGTTGGCGAAATATCATTGAAAACATGCACCAGAACGCCACCGTGGCAAAGTGGTATGAAGAGAACGGCCGCCACGAGATATTTGCCCGGGGCAAAGAGGTAGAACTAACCGAGAAGGCCCACGACATGGTACTGAATCCGATTGACCTGACTCGGCCAAACAAGCCTGAGATGGAAGGTCCAAAGACGGCGCACGAAGAGGCCGTGATGATGCGCAAGCTTTATCAGGAGATCGTGCTCAAAAAACAGTTGGATACCAAGGACGCTGACAAACCGGTCCAAATTCAGAGCTTGAGCCGCAAGAAGAAAGAGGTTGCGGAACCCGCTTTGGTCTAGCTCAGAATTTCCTTTTCATCAGGGAGCCCCGCGAACGACTCGATGTTCGCGGGGTTCACTATGTAAACGTCCTTCTCGCAAATTAATACCTTTAGGCAATGACTAAGGACGTGCCAACTTGACCATACCGCTCCGCGGCGTGTTAAATAGCGGGGTTATCAAAAAGGTTAGAAAAACTCTAAGAAAGACGGGAAGCGAATGGCAATAGTTACTATAAATCAGGGTGAATCAATTGAGAGTGCGCTGCGCCGATTTAAGCGCAAAGTGATGACTGAAGAAATCATCAAGGATGCTAAAAAACATGCATTCTTTATCCCTCCTGGCCAGAAGGCAAAACTCAAGTCAGCTCTTGCTCGCAAGCGGAACAAGAAGAAGGGCCGCATGCGTCCTACGGCTCCCCGAGATTAATAGCTTGCCGGCGTGCGGTCTCCTCCGCGAATGCCACATATCAGCCCTGGAATCAGCGACTACAGAGTCGCTTTGAAGTTTGGGAACGGCCAGTTAGTGAGCGGAGCTAAAGGCCGCGGGCGGCGCGGGGTTTCAGATGACAAGAATTCTGCTCACAAACGACGACGGCATCCACTCAAATGGCTTAATCAAGCTGGAAGAGGCGCTAAAAGAAGTGGGCGATGTGTATGTCGTCGCTCCGGCTTCTGAAATGAGCGGCGCCTCACATAGTCTGACATTGGCGCGCCCATTGCGCATCCGCCAAATTGATGAACGACATTGGACGGTTGATGGCACGCCCACCGACTGTGTCACGCTCGCCCTCAATAAGATTCTTCCCGCCGAGGAGATGCCGGACATCTGTGCATCGGGGATTAATCACGGGGGAAACCTGGGTGACGATGCGACTTACTCCGGCACAGTCGCCGGTGCGTTAGAGGCGACCATCCTGGGCGTTCCGGGCATCGCCTTTAGTCTCGTTGCCAGAGAACGGTTTGATTTCAGGGAAGCCGCACAGTTTGCGAAGGTAGCAGTGCGGAAAGTTTTGGCTGAAGGACTTCCCGAAGGCACGCTGCTCAACGTCAATATCCCTACTAAGGAAATTAAAGGCGTCCGCGTTACCCGGCAGGGAATCAAAAACGCGCGACCAGTGATTAGCGAACATATCGATCCGCGTGGGAAGCCCTACTTCTGGATTGGTGAAGAATACTTTAATACCAATTCAGCCGACGGAACCGACTTCAACGCGATTGACCTTGGTTATATTTCCGTCACGCCCTTGAAGAGTGATATGACAGACCACAGCGCGCTGACGGCTATCGAGACATGGAATTACCTGAAGGAT
>DATKIS010000117.1:0-2097 GCA_035543975.1 Pyrinomonadaceae bacterium | reverse complement strand
TACGCCAAACGAGGGCGACAAGTGGCAGAAGAGTCTCAAGATTACGCCACCAGTATCCGCTGCTTGGGGCTGGCGGTCTCAATGCAGTTGATCCTTGGCGACTATCGCCAATCTTTAGGGTCATTCAATCACGCGGTTAACTTAGCTGGCAAAATTCCACCTGAGCCCAAACTTACGTGGCCTCTTTATTACGAAGCCGCGCTCGACTTCCACTTCCTTGGATTGCCGGCTTCAGCCTTGGCTTTCGAGCAAGAGGCTTTGCGTTTAGCTGGAGCTTCAGGCGTCCCGCTCCTCAGGTCTCGCACCTGGGAGCGCCTCGGTGTGATTTATGGTCAACAGAATAAACATAGCGAGGCCATCGACTGCGGGAAAAAAGCCCTGGCTGAGGCGCAGAACATTTCAGGCGAACTTAGTCGCAAGAATATTTCGGCACATTCGATGCTCGTTCTAGGGCAGCTAAATCTCAAAGCTGGAAACTCGCAAGAGGCCATTAGCTATTTCGACCAATCACTCGCGCTCCATAAGGATCTTGGCCTTGACACCTATTCTTATCAGGCTCACAAAGGGAAACTGCTCGCACTGATGGCCCTCAACGACAACGCGAGTGCGGAAGTAGAACTCGGGACGGTGCTTTATTGGTTCGAGGAGAACCGCGCCAGAATTGCCGAAGAAAGTTATCGCAACAAGTTCTTCGACTCAGACCAGAACACTTACAACGTGGCGGTGGACTTTCATTATTCCAGGAAGAACGACGCCGTAAAGGCTTTTGATTACGCCGAAGCGTATCGCGCCAGGTCGCTCCTGGACCTGATAAACACCGGCGCCATGATCAACGGCGACCCAGAACTACCAGAGCTAATGCTCTCTTCAGCGGTTGCCCCACTGACGCTCAACCGGATTCAGGATCGGCTGCCAAAGGAAGTGCAGCTGCTCGAATATGCTGTTTTGGAAGACAAGATTCTGATGTGGGTTATTACAAAGGATGGTGCCAGGAGCGCCCAGTCAAGTATTTCGCGAGACGAATTAGCGAAAATGACACACAGCTTTCGGAAGGCGTTGTCTGGCGGGCATCCCGGGAACACTGATGAAGTGGTACGACAGGCCAAAGAGTTGTATATCGCCTTGATTGGGCCTGTGGAAAACTATCTGAACAGTAGCCTTCAACTGTGTATTGTTCCAGACGGCGAGCTGAATTTTTTGCCCTTCGCTGGGCTGGTATCCCCGGTCTCCCAAAAGTACCTCGTCGAAGACTTCACGCTTCAAACATCACCGAGCGCAACCATCTTTGTTACCAGCACCGAACAAGCAAAGCTGAAGGAGCAACCGGGGCCAGAGCGGCTCCTTATTATCGGCAATCCAGCTTTTGACCGGCAGCGATTTACTGACCTGCCTGATTTGCCGGGTGCTGAGCGCGAGGCGGTAAAAATTGAAGAGTTTTATGCTGCAAATGCGCTAATGGGTAACGAAGCCGTTGCGGAACGGGTGAGGCAGTTGATGAAGGATGCAGACGTAGCTCACTTCGCCACTCATGCGGTCCCCGATGAGCGGTCGCCATTGCTATCCAAGCTCCTGCTTTCCAAAGAAGGAGGAAGCAATGCGCATCACGCCTCGCCAGGCTATCTTCAGGCCTCAGAGATTTATGCCACAAAGCTTCCCCGGACACGCTTGGTCGTGCTTTCTGCCTGCCAGACCAGCGTCGAGCGGGCGTATCGCGGGGAAGGGGCGATTGGGCTGGCACGCCCTTTCATCGCTGCCGGAGTGCCGCTTGTCATAGCGAGTCTGTGGCCGGTCGAGTCCGAGGGTGCAGCAGACTTGATGATTAGTTTTCACAGACACCGCAAGCATGACCGTCTCTCGACTGTAGAGGCGCTACGCCGCGCACAGTTGGAACTCATTCACCAACAGGCGACCTTACAAAAGAATTATGGCTGGGCTGCGTTTACCGCAATTGGCGGTTATGTGACCTACTGAACGGAGGAAAAACAGATGTCGAAGATGAACAGGCGCGACTATCTAAGATATGTGACCGCAAGCGCCGCAGCGCTGGCTGGATCCAAGCTGGCAGTTTTTGGACAAGCCTCGCACCAGATAACAAGA
>DATKIS010000116.1:0-5438 GCA_035543975.1 Pyrinomonadaceae bacterium | reverse complement strand
TCAACCAGAGACTCGTTTTGGAAACGGGGCCGTATACCGCGGTTCTGAGTTATGAAGATAACGGGCAACGCATCAACCTCAAGACTTTCGAGTTTACCCTTTACGACTACCACATCCGAACTCTTCATTCACAAGCTGAAGACTTAAAGTATGGCTGGGGCGTGATCAGTGATCCAGACCTTAACAAGCAGCTAAACGTCACAGTAAACAATGCCCATTGATATCATAGGACGGAGTCGAGTTCTTGCGACGCCGCTTAACTTCCGGTCAAAATGCTTTTTGAGACAAAAGACACGTAATCACACGAAATAACACTAACAGATTTTTCGGTGGGTTTTCGTGGCTCGCGCTTTCGCCAGGTTAAGAATGGATGACCCTTGCCTTTTCCCCAAATCGGTATTATCGTCCCCACGCTGGAACGCCATGAGAATTTGAATTCCGCCGCCTCACTGTCCAAAGCCTTAGCTCAAAGCGTTGCGAGAGTGTGGTAGCGGAAGAGTTGTTTAGCACACTGATGCCTCGCCGACATTGGATGCCGTTTCGCACCGTGCGGCAGATAGGTGAAAATCAGATTATGTGATCTCTGGTCCAAATCCCCGAATTACCTCACCGAATTAAACTTCGTTCGATAAGTTTGATTCACGTCTTATCGATCTTCACCAAGGAGAAATTACAATGGCAACAAAGCAGAAAGCAGCGGCCGTGCCGACCGGTCCGCATTCCCCCATTTCGAGCTTGTCCAAAGAAGCAGCTGAAGCTCCCACGCCAAAGTCAGCTGATTCCCGACCACCCTCAGAGGGCACAAACCCAAAGACATCGAAACCCAGAGAGGATGGTTCGGAGGGGGTCAAAGGGTTCAAGCTTAAGACGCCCACAGAGGCGGCCATGGCTGAGGCTTTCAAGGCTCCCAACACCAGTAAGTTGAAAGATATTGGCGAAGCTTCTTTTGGTCCGCCACCCCCAGGCGCCGAGACGGTTCACGGCCCCGAAAATCGGGTCAAGATTACCGACACTGCAATCTATCCGTGGCGTGCACATGCGTCGTTGATGATTACGGCAGCCGACGGATCGCAATGGATCGGCACGGGTTGGTTTATCGGCCCACACACCCTGATGACCGCCGGTCACGTGGTTTACATCAAGAATAGCGGCGTCGCCGGCCGCGATGGTTGGGTCAGAAGCATCGACGTCATGCCCGGGCGCAATGGCACCAAACTGCCCTACGGAAAAGTCACGAGCAAAAACTTTCGCAGCGTTACGGGTTGGGCAAGCTCAGGCGACGAGAATTTCGACTATGGCGCCATCATTATTCCGAACAACCTCGGCAATACGACCGGATGGTTCGGATTCGGCGTCTATCCTGACGCGGAGCTGCTTGCCTCAGTAGGCAACATTTCCGGTTATCCCGGTGACAAGCCCTCTGGGACGCAGTGGTACGACGCACACCGTATTGCCACGGTTAACTCCCGCAAGGTGTATTACGATATCGACACCTTTGGCGGACAGAGTGGTAGCGCGGTCTACCGAATCATCAATGGCGGCCGCTATGGCATCGCTATTCACGCATATGGTGGCGCCACTACCAACTCGGGCACGCGCATCGTGACCCCGGTTTTCCAAAACATGCTGGCCTGGAAGGCGTAGTTACCGTAAGCGGGCGCTCTGAAATGTTTATCGGCCCCTGGTCATCAATTAGTAAGAGAGGTTGAGAATGGCCCGATCTCCTGGTGTGATTTCCGGCGTGGTCCTTGGTCCGAAGGGCAAGCCGGTTTCAGAGGCACGTGTCTATTTTACTGCCGGGCCGTCTCCGCTGCCGGAAATTGCCGCTCTGACTGACAGCTCCGGCTCATTCTCGCTGACAGCACCGGTCCCGGGTGAATATGTTGTCGAGGCTGTCGCGGATCCGTTCAGGGCACAATCCTCAACCGTGAAGGTGAAAGGCGGCGAACAGGTCCGCCTTGACCTTCAACTAAAGAAATGACGCGGAGCTGCCGGCAAATCTGCTTCGCCCAGGTTAGCTGACGAATCTTCCGAAGAAGGGATTCAGCCGGAGCCGCCAACCCTACAAGGAGCTACGAGAGATGGCCAATACCACTTCCTCAGCCGCGGAGAAGGACATTGAACGCGTGCTTAACCTGCTCACCAGGGCGCCTGCTGCCTCGGCCGAATCCTTTACCCTGGGCGTAAAGAAGGGCGGTACTCTCAGTAAGAAAGCCGGCGCTGCTCACAGTAAAAGAGCCAGCGCGGCAGCGCGTAACACCCGCATGCGCGAGATCGTTCAAACCAAAAACGTCGTGGCGGTAGGTATTAGCGAGAAGGTTTCCAAAGGTAAACGAGCCGGAAAGTTGGCGTTGACGTTTTATGTCGAGCACAAAGTACCGATTGCCGAGCTGGCCGACGAGGTGGCGGTACCAGAGAGTGTTCCGAATCCACAAAGCGGGGCCAACGCCATTCCCACCGACGTGAAGGTCATCGGCAAACTGCGTCCGGAAGTGAATGCGACCAGAAAACGCTTCCAACCGGGTAATAGCGTGGGCCATGTAGAGGCGAGCGCGGGAACGCTCGGCGCCGTCGTGACCAAAAACGACGCGTTCCACATTCTCAGTAACAGCCACGTTTTGGCACTTGGTGGAATGGCCAAAAAGGGCGACTTAATTGTCTATCCGGGAATCGCCGACGGTGGCGATTCGGAAGCTGATTTGGTCGCTAAGCTCACCGGCTTTAAGAAGTTTGACCTGAGTGAAGGGTTTCGAAACCGGGTGGACTGTGCGATTGCCAAGCCGACAGCCGAGCGCCTTGGTAAGTTAATGTCCGAGATCAAAGGCCTGGGACTACCGAAGGGAACGACCAAACCAGTACGGGGCATGAAAGTGACCAAGGTGGGCCGGACGACAGGCAAAACAACCGGAGTGATCCAGGACGTCCACTTTCGCTTCAAGTTAGACTACGAAGGCGACATTGGCGAAGTGGGGTTTGTGGACCAGGTCCTTTGCAGCCGTTACACCGAGCCAGGAGATTCAGGCTCGCTCGTTATCGAAAAGGCCACCGGACGCGCCGTGGGGTTGCACTTCGCCGGGGCCAGTGGCGGGAGCGTTTTCAATCCGATTGACGAAGTCGTGAAGGCCCTGGGCGTTAAGTTGGTTACCAAATCAATCACGGCTAAGCCACTGACGAAGAAAGCGGCCAAGAAGAAGAAGTCGCCCAAATAGTAAATCCAAAGTCTACGGGAACTATTACATGGCTAGCGAAAAGGAAGCTGATCTGGCACGCGAAGAGCACGCGGATTTCTTACATGATCTTGGCGCTCACGGCATCACGATAGACGAGATAAAACGCGAAGGTGCGAAGTCGTTCGCCGTGGTCGCGCTCTTTGAAGATCAGCCTAAACAGATGCCGGACACGCTCGAGATTAAGCGCGGCAAGAAAACCCTCACGGTTCCCCTGGTCGCACGCGTTACCGAAAAGTTTCGACCCGAATAGATCTCACCAACCGAAGGAGAAATCGATATGCCCTTTAAAGTGATAGCAGACGGCGGCGCCGAATCGCTGGGCGCTGCCGCCAAGCTCGAAATGGTTCCGCGCAATTGCTCACTGGAAGATTACAAAAAGATCAAGAAGGTGCCCGTCTTCGACGTAACTGGCGACCTCATTGCCTATGCATCGCCTGATTCAACTTACGCGGTGACGCGTCGATTGCTTGATGCAGCCAAAAAAGAGATTGTGATCGGCATCTACGACTTCAGCGCTGACTACATGAAGGCCCTGTTGCTGTCCGCCATGCAGCGCGGCGTGAAGGTCTCGTTGATGCTCGACATTGACGGCAAAAAAGAGGAGGAGATATTCAAAGAGTTGGCGAAGTTTGGGTGTAAGACCGTCCCCGCCCCATCCTGTGCCAGCAAGAATATCAACTATTTCCCGTCGTCCCACGAAAAGGTAATTGTGATCGACGGAACCTGGACGCTGGTGCAAAGTGGAAACTATTCGGGGAACAGCATCCCTTTTAACGAAAAGGACGGCGGTGATCCGGCCCACTTTGTTAAGGGCAATCGCGATATGGGTGTGGCCATTCGTTCAAAGCCGCTGGCGGAGTTCTTTGCCAAGGTGCTGCGTAGCGATATGAAACTCGAGTTAGACGCTGCCGGCATGGAAGCTCTCGAGGCGCGGCCCAGAAGAAAGAAGGAGCCCGACCTGGTCGAGGCTGTGCCCGAGTTGCTTCCGGTGAATTTCTTTCCCAGCAAGACCCTGAACCCCAAGAAAACGATCAGGCTGACGCCGGTGCTGACGCCGGACAATTACATGCTCGTAATTCCTGACTTTCTGGAGCAAGCCACGAAATCTATCTACATCGAGCAGCAATATATCCGGAGCAAACATGCCGAGATCATCAAGCTGCTCGCCGCCATCAAGAAAGCGCGGGATAACAATCCGGCACTCGATGTCCGGATTATTCTCGGCAAGCTTTTCAGCGCCGACGATGCCAAGAAGGAAAAAGAGAACGTCGCCAACCTGAAGAAGACCTTTGGCCTGGAACTCGACAAGAACATTCGCTACATCGACACCAAGCGGTTTGTCCATTGCCATAACAAACTGATCATCGTTGATGACGAGGCGGTGTTGATAAGTTCGCAGAACTGGTCGAACACTGGCGTGGGCACGAACCGGGAGGCCGGAGTGTTGATGCGCTATCCGGACATTGCCCAGTACTACAGCAAGATTTTTGAATCAGACTGGAGCACGGCCCAGAAGACGGTCCCGAAGGTGGGCGCCGAAACGATCACTGCAGAAAAGCTGGCAAAGGGAAACTTTGTGGAGGTGGTCGCAGCGGATTACCAGGAGGTCTAGCGCGAGCTGAGCGTTCTGGTCCAACCAGCGCAAGAGCAAACGATCCACGAAATTACACGAAACGACACCAACGAATATTCGTGTTCGTTGGTGTCTTTTCGTCGATAGTCTTCGTTTCGGGCCGGTTTGCAGTTCCGGTTCACTTCAAATACTTATCAACCCAACCAACCACCGTGTGATACCAAAGCTGCGAGTTTTGTGGTTTCAGTACCCAGTGCCCTTCGTCCGGGAAGATCAGTAGTTTCGAGTCGATGCCTTTGCGCTGCACCGCGGTAAACAACTGCAGACTCTCACCAATGGGAACCCGAAAATCCAGTTCTCCGTGAATGATGAGAATCGGTGTCTTGAAGTTATTGACGAACTTACTTGGCGACCAGCGCGCGTACATTGCCGGGTTGGTCCACGGGGTCCCCTTGAATTCCCAGTCGGTGAACCAAAGTTCCTCGGTGGCGCCGTACATACTCTCCAGGTTGTAAACGCCGTCGTGTGAGACCAGGACCTTGAAGCGGAACCGCGGGTCGGTGTTGTGGCCCTCGATCCAATTAATCATGTATCCGCCATAGCTGGCGCCCGCGGCGCCAATGCGGTTCTTGTCG
>DATKIS010000115.1:0-2126 GCA_035543975.1 Pyrinomonadaceae bacterium | reverse complement strand
ACTTCCCGATCAAGCATCACGTCGATACCCTTGAAGACGGTTCCCATCCCGCCTTCACCAATTTTTTCCGTTACCTTGTAGCTGCCAATTATGTGACCGATCATGCTGGTATCTCGACTTCGCGGGTTTCGCGCGTTGCCTTCAGTTCCGAGTGGGTTGACTTCTCGATGGATAGGATTCCGACCGTGACATTATCATACCCGCCCCGTTCCCTGGCCAAAGCGATTAGGTTTTTGCTGGACGCGTGCGAATCTCCCGCCAACAACACTTTTTTGATTTCCTCGTCTTCGACGAGATCAGAGAGCCCGTCGGAACACAGGAGAAACTTGTCCCCTTCCCGAACGGGAAACGGTTCGCTCCAGACGGAGACTTCCACCTCAGGCTGACTGCCCAGGGCGCGTATGATCACGTTTTTGTCTTCATGGTGGCGCGCCTGTTCCAGGGTGATTATTCCCATGTGGACCATTTCCATTACCGCCGAGTGATCTTCCGTCATCACGTAGATCTCGCCGCCACGAATCAGGTAAAGCCGGGTGTCTCCAACATAAGCGCAGTGTGCGGATCCGTTTTGCAGGACCAGGGCGGTGCAGGTGGTGCCCATTCCTTCCAGGGCTTTGTCTGATTGGGAGGCTTGGTGAATCTCGTGGTTGGCAGCATTGAAAGCGGTCCTGAGCGACTCGGTTGCGGTATCGTCAGTTTCGTAAAATACGTTCTTGATAACTTCGGTGGCGATGCGGCTGGCGACTTCCCCGGCCGAATGACCGCCCATGCCGTCTGCCACGATCGCAATCATGCCCTTCCTCGACAGTTCCGCCGGGTCAGTAGGCCGGAAGTATTTCACGCTGTCTTCATTGATTTCACGAATACAGCCCGGATCGGTCTCCATTACCGCGACCACTTCGTAGCCGGCGTGGCCGTTCGGCTCTGACCCATCAGTCGAGACACTCGCAGCCACAACCTGGTGTGGTCCCGTAGCGGCAGATTCCGGACGCTCCGGCTGCTTCTTTTTTCCCCATCCAAACATTTGTGCCCTCGCTCGGTGTTTACTCGTTCTTCTTCGTCATCATGCGCTCAGAAATCAAGTATTGATTTCGACCTACAGCTACGGTGAATCCCTGCATTTTAAAGTCTTCAAACCCGTCTTTCTTCACCACTATGTCAAACGCCTGCCCATGAGGGCCTTCAAGCTTGAAAGGGGTCTGTCCTCTCATCTCTCCGTTTACCCAGATATCCGCCTGCCCCAGCGAGTCGTCGACGTTAATGGTCGTGACGACCTTCTCAGCATTGAGATCCGTGGCGCTGGTGTTGTTATTTGTCTGAAGCGCGGCAGGCACTGTTTTCTTGCTGCCACCAGGCGACGGGAATGCGGAAACGTTTGAAGTGTTACTCTCGTTTTGCGGACCGGGGGCGGCCAGCAGAAAGTAGAGAACTGTCACCAGTAATATCCCACCGAGGATCATGCCGGCCATGATGAGCCAGTGTGTTTGGGTAAACGCCCCAGGCAGATTCTTAAAGGTTTGCGACACTCCAGTGGATGGAGCGCTATCCCCATCGATAGCGCGGCTGACGTCGTGAAGCAATTCATCAGCGGATTGGTAGCGCGCGGCGGGATTTCGCTTCAGGCAGCGCGCGATAATCGCGTCCACCGCGGGTGAAACTGTCAGATTATAATTGGAGGCCTGCTGGTAGTCGCCCTTGGTTATCTTCTCGTAGAGCGTGCCGATTGAGTTGCCGTCAAAAGGAACGTCGCCCGAGAGCATTTCGTAGAGCAAAACGCCCAGCGCCCAAATGTCTGAACGGAGATCCGCGGTCCCACCGGTGAGCTGCTCCGGCGAGAGATATTGAAACGTCCCAACCACGTCTCCCACCACGGTCAGTTTCGGAGATGAATCCGCGCGGGCGATGCCAAAGTCGAGGAGCTTAACCTCTCCGCCGGCCGTGATCTTGATGTTGTTTGACTTGATATCGCGGTGGATTATGCCGTTGCCGTGGATATAGGCCACACCCTCGACGATGCCCCGAAAGATACGCAATGCGTCCGGCGCCGCCATGCGTCCGGCAAACCGAATGTGCTCATCAAGCGACTGGCCGTCCACATATTCCATCACGATACACATCTGGCCCGA
>DATKIS010000114.1:0-2406 GCA_035543975.1 Pyrinomonadaceae bacterium | reverse complement strand
CGCGGCGCGAAATGCTGGTGCCAAAGCCCTCATCGTGATTGCCCGGGAAACCAACTTCAAAGACGATCGACTGTCGACACTACGCTACGACAACAGTGCCGGAGATGGTGGACTGCCCGTCGCCGTCATTTCCAGACAACTGGCTGCGAAGCTGTTTGCCCTCTCCGGCAACGACCTTTCCGCCTTAGTTGACGCCGCGAAAGAACCAGTAAAAGAATCTGCGCCCCCCAGCGCAAAAGCAAAAGGCCTGTTGCTCGTGAAACCGGGGGCTACACTTTCCCTGGCCATAGATATCCACCGACACGGGGTCGTCGCCCACAACGTGATCGGCATACTCGACGGCTCTGATCCAACTTTGAAGAACGAAGTCGTCATAATCGGCGCGCACTACGATCATCTCGGTCATGGTGGGGCCGGCAGTCTGGCCGTTCGCGAAGGCGAGATACATCACGGCGCTGACGACAACGCCTCGGGAACCGCCGGCGTGCTCGAACTAGCCCGCTTGCTCTCGGAGGCCCGACCGAGGCCACGAAGAACCCTGGTCTTTATCGCCTTCAGCGGTGAGGAGGAAGGACTGCTGGGCTCGAACTATTACGTTAACCATCCCATCGTGCCGCTCGCGAACACGGTCGCCATGATTAATATGGATATGATCGGCAGGTTGAAGGACCGGAACCTAATCGTCGGTGGCGTCGGAACGGCTGAAGGTTGGCGTGCGATGGTGGAGGCCCGCAACCAGCTGGACAGCATGACGGTGACCGCCACAGCCGGGACAGGCCCATCTGCTTCATCAATTAGTTACCCGACGGTAGTGGCCTCAAATGGCCGGCCAATTGTCACCAGCGATAGTGCCAAGCGGTTTACCCTAACGCTCAACGAAGATGGTTTTGGACCGAGCGACCACTCCTCTTTTTACATGAAGAAGATCCCGGTGTTGTTCTTCTGGACCGGTACCCACGAGGATTATCACAAGCCCTCGGATACCGCCGACAAGATCAACTACGACGGCGAGGTCAGCATACTCAATCTGGTTTCACGGCTCCTCCACGACATTGACCTGAGCGATGCGCGGCCCACGTACACGGTGGCAAAAACCGAATCGACCGGACGCGCAACCGGCTTCCGGGTCTACCTCGGAACGATTCCCAACTATGCAGAATCAAATGATGGGCTGCTGCTGGACGGGGTGCGCGACGATTCCCCGGCGGCCAAGGCGGGATTGAAAGCCGGAGACAAGGTCGTGAAGCTGGCGGGCCGAGACCTGCGCAACGTCTACGACTACACCTACGCCCTCGGCGAAATGAAGGCCGGGCAGGAATACGACGTTGAAGTTTTGCGCGGCGGCGAGCGGCTGAAATTCAAGATCACGCCGGCCGCCAAAAAGTAAAAGCATGTGATGAGTAATGAGTGATGAGTAAAGGCGTGAGACTCCGGGAGGCTATTCGCGCGCTAACTCGTCACTCATCACTCATCAGGCATCACTCATCACTTTTCCTGGTCGCAATCGCCGGGTTTGCCGCCCTGGTTCCGGCGCTCATCTGGGGCATCCCTGCCGGTCCTGACCTGCCCAGCCATCTCCGGTTTGCCCAGCCTTTCTACAATGCCATTTCAGCGGGAATCCTTCATCCGGGTTGGGGAGCGGAGTCTAATGGGGGCTTCGGAGATCCCGGTATCCGATTCTATCCTCCGGCTCTGTACTACCTCCTGGCAGTCACCCGGGCGATCTCCGGCAACTGGTACAACGGATTACTCCTGGGCTTTATCCTGCTGTCGATCTTAGGGGCGTTTGGAGCCTACTTCTGGGCCCGCTGCTTTCTCCCTCGAAACCTCGCGATCGTCGCCGGCGTGCTCTACGCCTTTGTTCCCTATCACGTAAATGAATTCTATGGAGCGTCGCTGCTGGCCGAGTATGCGGCAGCATCTATTGCACCGTTTGCATTCGCCTTCGTGGTGCGGGTCTGCCGCAATCAACGCCTGCGTGATATTGCCGGACTGGCCATGGCGTTTGCCTTACTGCTGCTAACTAACCTGCCGGTGGCGGTAATAGCCTCGCTGTCGCTCCCGTTGTATGCGCTTTTGAATATCGAAAAGAAGACCTGGCGGCGAACTCTGCCGGCGCTCATCGCCGCGGTGGCTTTCGGTCTGGCAGCCAGCGCCTTCTACTGGACCACGATGATTGCCGAACTCTCTTGGTTGAAAAACGCCGCACTCGTGCCCACTGAAAACCTGGTTTCCTACTTCGACTACCGCAGAAACTTTGTCCTCTCCCCTTTCGCCCTGGGAAATACAAACTCCTGGCTGGCCGCCATGTTCACCCTGGCTACGCTCTCGATGGCCTTTGCTCCATTGGTAATGTTTTGCTCTTCGTACCGAAAGCAGCTTAGTCGGGGCTTGATTGCGGTGTTT
>DATKIS010000113.1:0-2652 GCA_035543975.1 Pyrinomonadaceae bacterium | reverse complement strand
TACTTCTCTGCAGGTGGCGGCGATGAAAATCACGACGGTGATAGTCGTGATGAGGCTTTCAAGTTTTGGGACGACCCTGACATTCAAGGCTGGAAAGCCTTCGACAGCATTCTAGCTCGAGGCTCGGTACCCATGGCGGCTTGGTGGGATGATGGTCGCAAAAGAAAATACATCACCCGTGTTGCTCCGCCAGCCGCAAACATCCGACGAAACATTCAGCGTGAGGCAATTCATTGGTATGCAATCTTCGAGTTCAGAGATGGCCAGTGGTATTGCACCATATTTAATCAATGTTGCGATTGACCAGTCGGGGCAATATAACAAAGGCTTGGAGCGGACGCGCAATTAGCTTGTCTCTCATGCAAGGTATCAATCCGGCGGTGATTCGTGCGCGCCGCTCAAGCCCAGCGTTCGGCGGCTTCCGTGTCGCCGTGACGAACACAGGGAAAACGGAGCAATGCGATGCATATCCTGGAACATCTGTTTCTGGTCGGCGAGTTCCCCGCGCGAGCCCACCTGTTGTCCGGGCTAACGCTCGAGCAAGTAACGCTATGCCCGGACGGCGCGTCGCACTCGATCTACGAGGAGCTGTGGCACGTTGTGGCGTACCAGCAGAGTATCATCGAGCCGGGCGACCCGGCCGGCGACGTGTACCCGAGCGCGGCGCCGGAGCACAAGCACCAGTGGTACGACTTGGTGCGAGTGTTCCTGGACGGCGCTCGCGCTGCGGCAGCGTTGGGGCAGGCGCCTGAGCGGTTGGCGCTCGAGGTAGAGCCGGGCGTGACAATGGCCGACGAGCTGAACAGTGTGGCGGTACATAACGCATATCACCTTGGCAAGATCGTTGCGTTGCGGCAGCGGATCGGCGCGTGGCCGCCCACGGCAGCGTCGGACGGGTCGTAACCGCAGGCGCGGTGGGACGCCGCCTAAAAGCCTTGCAGCTGACGGCGCGATAGCATGCTTCTCAAGTAACTTCTTTCCTTCAACGTGAATGCTGATCGCGCGCCGCAGCTGAAGGCCAGCGTTCGACCGCTTCGTTAACACTTCGTATGCCGGAAACCTGCAAAGCGAAATACCGCTGGACACGCGAGCAACTCACGATTGCAATGCGACACCATCAGGCGACCAAGTTGCGCCGTGGGGTTGTTTTGATGATGAAGATCTTTTCTATCATCCTCTTGTCCTTTATAGGCGTTGTGCTTTTGGCGTGGATCCTGCTTCCCTCCACATCAGCTCCTCCTTGGGCTTTGCTGCTCCTGGTCATCTTCTGCTTTTATTTATTGATGTTTGATCGAGTGAATGCTTGGTCGTGGGGGCGGCGTTTCGCGAAGCGCCCTGACGCCGATATGGAAGTTGAGTGGGAATTCTCGAAGAAAGAAATAAAAACCCAGAGTGCCTTAGGAGAGGCCACTCTACAATGGAAGGGTTTCTTGAAGGTTGTTGAAGCAGGTGACGGATTTCTTTTTTACCCCCTTGAAAAGCTCTTTCATTGGATGCCTTTTTCAGCTTTTGAATCACCCGAGTGCGTAGATCTTGTTCGGACGTTCGTGAGAGAAAACAATGTCCCGTTAATCCAACGGCAGCCGAACAAAGCCTTGCAGCTGACGGCGCGATAGCATGTTTCTCAAGTAGCCTTTTCCCTTCAGCGTGAATCCTGATTGCGCGCCGCAGCTGAAGGCCAGCGTTCGACGGCTTTTCTCAGATAAGGACTAAATCAAACTCTATGATTTGCCCGCGCTGCCAAGCACCGATCTTTGACGCTGCTGTCTATTGCCCAAACTGCGACCTGCCAATCTTTCCGGAAACTGGAAGACATGTAGTTCCTCTCTTCCAACACTGTAGAATTAGAGTGACTCTATCGGTGAGTTGGCTTTCGGAAGATACAAACCTGGATGACATTCCCATAGACGACGAATCGGACAGAGAAGAAATCAAAACCTATAAAGAATATCCCAAACATTTTGACGTGCGGGAAATTCCACTAGACAAAATTGGGAAGGATTTCTGTACTGCCTTCGGCGGCCATTTCCACAGGATACGATCAAACGGATATTCCTACAGTTCTGGGACGCTTGACGGACCGTTTAGCGATCTGACTAACGTAGACAAAACCCTTGTGTTCATTAATGAGCCAGAGGTTCGAAGCGACATGGCCTTTCACGATGAGTTGCCAATCAAGATTCATAGTTACCACATCACATTCAGAGTTTCCTTTGGCTATTATGTCCGCGATTTTCATAAGGATGCGAATCTCTTGATTGAGAGGATCGTTGAAATAATAAAGAGCCTGCACGATTGGAGTAATTTTGGTGCAGTTGCTAGTTGTGCTTTTGAGGCCTCCCGGGTTTTGAAGGTCATCGGATGATTGCTGCCAGCGCGCCGTCGAACAAAGCCTTGCAGCTGACGGCGCGATAGCATTTTTCTCAAGTAACTTCTTTCCTTCAGCTTGAGTGGTGATCGCGCGCCGCAGCTGAAGGCCAGCGTTAGGCGGCCATCCTCGGGGCAGCGCAAGACGAGTTCAGTTTGATAGTTGAATGGTCGCAACGCTCCGCGACTAATCGCGGTTGCGAGTAGCGAACGTTATTCAGCGATAGTGGAGGGCCTGAAAGTTGGAACACGGACGTAGAATGGTCCTGGCTAAAAGAAGCCGCC
>DATKIS010000112.1:0-7621 GCA_035543975.1 Pyrinomonadaceae bacterium | reverse complement strand
TGTACTTCTCAAGAGCCTAATCGTCAATCTTTCTGATGTCCTTGTCCCCGAAGTATTCCACCAACTTGGCGATAGCAGAGTGCGCTGACTTCATACTCCTGACACCACTCACCTTAGAACCATCTTCGCTGTAAGTGGCTGGCACATAGAAGCGGTTCTTGACGTATTCAGCAAGCTGCCGGAACGTAACCTTACCCGCCTCCAGTCTCGCTGTCCCTTTTTCTAAAATCTCCACCTCAAGTTGAGCGAGTTTGGTCTTTGCTTCACTCTTATTTTCTGCAGTGCGCAGGACCTCGCGAGTCTTACCATTGTCGTCTTCAAACCGGATGCGTGCGCAGTGCTTACCTCTGGCCTTGCGGATTGTTCGTTGAAGTATTTTCATCTTGCACCTTCTGTTTTAGTCGTCTGTTTTGTTTGGCATGCCCTCTCTTTATCCCGGTTTCTGTTTGCCTAAAGACCCCGTTAGTGTACCCCTTTGGCGTACCCCTTTCTACGTGGTTTTCAGGACACAACGCTGTACTTGGTGACACTGAGTGACACAAGAAAACGGCGTCTTTATTGACGTTTTACGATTTTGTTGAGGAAAGCCGGAAGTTAAAAACGGCTCCGGAGGCGAACGCTCTAATCCACTGAGCTACGCGGGCAAGTTTGGCTAACGAACTCTGCAGGGGGAAAAAGATAGCACACCGTGGCGAGGCTTGCCATGAGCCGCGGCTGTCTGTTTATTACCTGATTTGATTTCACCCATTGATCGGTGAGATCGATCCCCGAATGGAAATCGCTTTACGCTGAAAGCGTTTGCTGATTCGAGCCCAGGGTTTGCTCTGAAACCCTGGGAATAGAAGCCCATACTGGGTAGTCGCAACTCTGAAGGAGTTGCGACGGTTTTTGGGATTCGATGGACGGCGACGCAACTCCTTCAGAGTTGCGTCTTCGAGGAATAGGATGCTGTTCCCCAGGGTTGCCAAAGCGCAACCCTGGCTCGAATTAGCGAACGCTTTCAGCGTTAATTACTTCGCGAAGTCTCAGTTTGTCTGAGCGGTGCAGATCGGTGTGGATCGGTGGCTTGTTATCCGGCATATCGACAATGTCCCAGGCTGAGCGCATGCGCAGGAGCTTCGACATCAAGCCGGCGTGCATGATGTGGCCGCTTCTCTCCGCCACCACCTTGCCCAGAATCGGCATACCGAGCAAAGCCAGGTCGCCAATGATGTCCAAAATCTTGTGACGGACAAACTCGTCACGAAATCTGAGTCCGGTCTTATTCAACATACCTTCGGGCGAGAGTACGATCGCGTTGTCCAGCGAACCTCCGCGAATCAGGTTAGCGCGGCGCAAGGCTTCGATCTCGTCGGTGAAGCCGAAAGTCCGCGCCGCAGCGATCTCGCGGCTGAAGGCCCCCTCGTTTAGGTGTAGGGAAAACTGCTGGGTACCAATCAACGGGTGAGGGAAGTCGATCAGGCAGTCGATCTGATAATGATCGCCCGGTTCGACGCTGATCCGCCGGTTTCCCTGTTCGAAGGAAATCTTCTCGCGCACGAGCAAAGCGCGCTGCGCCAGCGGTTGCGTCACCATCCCGGCCCGTTCAATCATCTCAGCAAAAACTTCCGCCGAACCATCCAGTATCGGAATCTCAAGATTATCAACTTCGATATAAACGTTATCGACGCCCAGCCCACGCAACGCCGACAACAGGTGCTCAACCGTGGAGAGCATCACGCCGGTGCGCATTAACGTGGTGGCATAACCGCAATGGGCGACAGATTCAACCGTGGCCGGGATTTCGAACCCCCCCAGGTCTGTGCGGCGGAAGACGTAACCAGTATCAGGTGGTGCCGGCAGCAGCCGGACGTGAACCGGCACTGCGGTATGCAATCCAATGCCATCAGTTTCGACAGCCGATCCGAGCGTCGTTTGTTTGATCAAGTGTTAAGGAGACCTTTTTGAGATTTGATCGAGCGCCACTTAATGTGCAATGACTATGCCGACGATTGACCTCAACAATTTAGGTAAGTCACTTTCGGAGGTGTCGCGTTCACACAACAATCCGCTAATTAGCCGTGGCGTAAGGGAGACTGCGGATTAATATTTTTCGGAGCAGGTTAGGGAAGGAGTGCCTAAGGTGTGGCGACCGCCATTTCGCAAAGCGTCTCATACCAATTGAAGAAGGGTAGGTCGGAGGGTTTGGTAGTCACCTGGTAAACCCGGCGACACAGGGCGCGGAAGTCCTGGAGTTGCTCACGGCGCCAGTGGGCCATCAGTTCTGACAAACGCTGGTCGTGTAAATTACCCAGCGCAAAGCGGCGCGCGAAACCGTATTCGATAGGGACCACGACGCCGTCAGGTTCGATCACCAGCGGAGATACCAACTCTGAAAAAGGCAGGTCGTCGGTCTGAGCAGAAAGATCTTCGGCAAAGACTCGCGCGGGATCGTCTTCCATCAGTTCACGATGGATGAGATCCACTTGGACGTAGATCTGGTCCCCCAGCTCTTCTTTCAATCGCAGTGACTCGAGCACGGCGTGGGCCGACTCGATTTCATCCGGTCGCTCACCCGGCAGCTTAGCCCGTGCGCGGCCGACGTTTTCCAAAGGATGAATCTGTAGAAGCTTGGCGCCTTGCTCGACTGCGAAGCCGGCGACCCAATCGAGTTCGTCAAGGTTGTATTGAGTCAGGGTGAAGATGAATCCAAAAGGGATGGCACTCGCGCGCAGGCCTTCCAGCCGAGCGAGCATCCCGGGGAATGCCTGTTTCGAAGCCCGCATTATGTTGTGCGATTTCGGCTTGCCATCCAAACTGATCGCTATCAAATCGGCTGCTCCTTGCAACGCCGCGAGCTTTCGCTCATCAAGGAGCATCCCATTGGTGGTCACAGTCGTAACCATTCCACAGTCGTGAGCATGCTTCAGGAGAGAGGGCAGTTGCTTGTAAAGCAACGGCTCCCCTCCCGAGAAACTTGTCACGCCGTAGCCCGCCTCGCTCGCATCAGTTATGGCATTGGCCAGAACGTCTGCGGCCACTTCCTCCCGTTCTTTCGGTCCGGAAAGGGAGTAACAGTGCAGGCATTTCAAGTTGCACCTACGCGTCGGGTGTATCTGTAGGATTCGTGAACAGCCAGTGGGCGATGCCATAACTACCTGACTTTGGCATCCACCTTGATCAGGATTTGATCGATCGCCGGTGGCTGGCCCTTCGGGAAAAGCTGGACTGGTTTGTATTGAGCTCCGGGAATCTTGAGCAGTTGATTGAGCACGCCGCCGGCCGCGCTCGGTTTGACTGTAATCGTTCCTTTGAAGGCGTCCGGTCGGGGAGTGCCATTGATAATAATGTCGTTGGAGAGCGCTCCTTTACCTAGCGCCTTGAGCCTGCTGGCCAGGGTTTGAGAGGCGCCGGCTTTCTTGCTCAGTTTCTTTGACCCTCGGGTTTTAGCTGCCGCTTTCTTAGTTGCCATGAGTAAGTCTCCTTTGGTTTGGGTGAAGAAGTGAAAAGGTTACGAGGCAAACGTCTTTTCGTCAGAAGAAAATGGCTTCACAGGCTGAGTTAGCGAGTACGCAAAATAGAGCGCAGGACTCGTGAGAATTCAGCCGGGGAAGCAACGCCCGGACGATATTCCCGTTGAGCGGAAAAGTCAATTAGTTTTCTAAGTACCGATTTACGAAAGTATACGAAACAACCGTAACGAGATTTCATGTTCGTTCGAGTGACTTAGTGAATCCCTGTCGATCTCTCGCCCGTTGACACTCCCAAAACGCCTCTCTATGATCGACATACATGCCAACCAAGGAAGCCTCCACTGGTAACAAACCAGTCGAACGTGTATTTCTGATCGATTCGATGTCGCACATCTTCCGCGCCTTCTTTGCGCCGATGGCGAATCGAGTTGCGCCCCTGTCAAATTCCAAAGGCCAGGTCACGCAGGCCGTCTACATTTTCACCAACATGCTGCGCAAGCTGCTGCAGGACGAAAAGCCAAACTATATCGCCGCGATATTTGAGTCGAAGGAGAAAACTTTTCGTCACGAGACTTTCGCCGGTTACAAGGCCAACCGGTTGGCGATGCCTGAGGACCTGGCCACTCAACTGCCCTATATCTTCCGGCTGTGTGAAGCCTTCAACATTCCGGTGATCAACTCGCCCGGCTTTGAGGCCGATGATGTAATTGGCACGCTGGCCGGCAAGATCGCTGCTCAAAAGCTGCAGGCTGTGATTGTTTCCAACGACAAGGACATGTGCCAGCTCGTCTCCGATCCTTATGTTGTTTGCATGCGCACTAATTCCCAGGTGGCCAAACGGAAAGAGTATGTGCCGCCGATTGAATGGTGTGACGAAGCCTGGGTGGAGAAGAAGTTTGGCGTGCCGGCCGGCAAAGTGGTGGATCTCCTGGGACTGATGGGCGATTCAATCGACAACATCCCCGGCGCCCCCGGCATCGGCTCGAAAGGCGCCGTGCAGCTCATCACGCAGTTTGGTTCGATCGAAGAGGCGCTCAAACGTTGGGAGGAAGTGAAGCACAAGACTTACCGGGAATCGTTACAAAACAACGCCGACCTGATTCGGCAGTCGAGAGAGCTCGCCCGGATTCGACTCGACCTTGATGTCGAGCTCGATCTCGACCAGATTAAGGCGCGTCCACCCGACCGGGCTGCGACTTATGAACTGTTCAAGGAGTTGGAATTCGCAGCCTTGACCCGAGAGTTTGCGGACGCGGCTACCGCCACGGCACCCACTGCCGATAGTCACCTGAATTACCAGCTCATCAACTCTCGCGCCGCTTTGGACGGTTTGATTAAGAGTCTTTGGGACGCGGAAAGCGTGGGCATTGCCATCGTCGACTCGACTCCGCCGGAGAAGGTGATCGAAAAGGGCGACGACGTTGCCGACTTGCTATGTGAGACGGACGGGGCCACGCCGGAAGGAGTAGCGTTTTCAACTGCCGAGGGCACATCGGCACTGGTGGACTTCAACAATTTTGCTGACGGGCGAGAGTCGGCGATTGCCGCTGTCCGCGAGGTACTTTCGAATGGGTTAATCGAAAAGTCTGTTCACGATTTGAAACGCGCCGTCGGTTTGCTGGCGCAGCTCGACATCAAGCTCGAAGGCGTTAAGGACGACACTTTCCTGGCGGCGTATCTGTTGGATCCGAATCGCAGCAAGTATGAGCTTAGCGATCTGTCCCGCGAAGCAGTCGATGTCGAAGGCATCGACAAACAGAACAGTAGCTGGAGTGATACGCAGTGGCAGACCGCCGTGGCCGCAGACCTTACCGCGCGCACCGCCAAAGTCCTGCACCAACGGATTCTGGAGAAGAAACTGGAGATCATCTATACGGAGATGGAGCTGCCGCTGGCCCCGCTGCTTTTCCAGATGGAACAGGCGGGTTTGAAAGTTGACCGGGCCACCCTCTCGGATCTCTCGAATTATCTTGGTCTGGAGTTAAAGAAGCTTACTGTTAAAATCTACGAGCTGGCGGGCAGGGAATTCAATATTGGTTCACCCAAACAGGTGGGTGAGGTCCTTTCGGAGTTGGACATGGCGTCCGGAAGGAAAACGTCAACGGGCCGCATCTCTACCAGCAAAGCGGTGCTTGAAGAGTTGGCCCAAACTCACGAACTGCCCAGACTGATCATTGATTACCGTGAGCTCGACAAACTCAAAAGTGTTTACACCGATGCGTTGCCTCATCAAATCGCCGCAGACGGCCGGATTCATTGTTTGCTGAACCAGACTGTGGCCGCCACTGGCCGGCTTTCATCCAGTGAGCCGAATCTCCAGAATATTCCCATTCGCACCGAACTGGGCCGGCGAATCCGGCGCGCTTTTGTGGCGGAGAAGGGATACAAGATCATCTCGGCAGACTATTCGCAACTGGAGTTGCGCCTGCTGGCCCACATCACCCAGGACGCCGTCATGCTCGAAGCATTTCAAAACGGAGAAGACATTCACTCGCGCACGGCGCGCCTCGTCTTTGGGGCGGACACGGACGAAGAACTGAAGGAGGCCCGCCGCTTCGCCAAGATAGTAAACTTTGCGATTGCTTACGCGATTGAGCCGTGGGGATTGTCGCAACGAGTTGGGATTTCGCGGCCGGAAGCGAAGAAAGTCATCGAGGACTACTACAATACTTATAAAGGGGTGCGGCGGTACATGGAAGAGGTGCCGGTGCGAGCTCGCGAGCACGGTTATGTGCGCTCGATCTATGGCCGCATCCGGCCGTTGCCCGGAATCGCCGACCGCAACGCCAACATTCGTAAAGCTGCGGAGCGTGAAGCTATCAACATGCCCATCCAGGGAACGGCCAGCGACATCGTAAAGATTGCGATGTTGAAAGTTGAAGAGGAGTTCAGGCGCGAAGGCGTCTCGGCCAGGCTGCTGATGCAGGTGCACGATGAACTGTTAGTGGAAGCCACGGCCGATTCCGCGGAGCATGTGGCTGGGATTTTGAAGCGGGAGATGGAGTCGGCTGTAAGTTTGGATGTTCCGTTAATAGTAGACGTCGGCATCGCAGACAATTGGATGGATGCGAAACCGTAAGCATTCGACGGCCTTACCGCCCAGACGCCAAGACGCGAAGGCGAGAAGAAGTCAAAGGGATGAAAACTGACAGGCCCACTGATCTTCGACGATTTGTGATCTCTTCATGGGCCCGACCCCCGTACGTTGCTGGTTCAAATCTTGGCGAACTTGGCGTCTTGGCGGTTAGTCATCTAACGAAATGAGCGACACGGAAAAACCTCTCAACCAACCCGGTAATGATCCCGATCCGGATCAGGGCAGGATCGTCTATCGCCGCACTGAGCCGGCGAGTGGATCGCCTCCGTCTCTCCCAAGAGCCAGCAACCTGCGCGCACGTGGGCTGGCCCCCGCGATCGTCCCGTTAGTTGTCGGGTTCCTGTTGCTACTCATCCTGATCCTGATGTTGAGCATTCTCAGCGTGCGACGCATGGATGAAGTGAGTGTCGCGGTCCTGGATCTTGAACAACACCACGCGGCCAAACTCAGCCTACTCCTGAAGCTCCGGCTGGCGGTTACCAAACTCAACAACGAAGCGCGGGCGAGGGCCGAGTCGGAAGCTCGCCGCGAGTTAAGACCGCCCATCGATCTACGCCTCAACGTCGCTCAGGATGAAATGAAGGGATTGCTGCAGCAGCTGGAGCGTCCCCCGCTCACCGACGATCCTACCTGGAAAAAGTTTCGAGTCGATCTGCGAAACTTCCTGGAGGTGACGGAAGATTTGCGTCGCTACTCGCTCGAAGGCTTTGACAGTTTCAAGCTGGTGGATGTGGAGCTCGACACTCTGCTGCGTCAATCTACACAGGAACAGGATGAGGTTTTCCATAAGAGTGAAGAGATAGAGCGTAACGCCGCCCGATCAATTCGGACCTGGGGTGTGTTTGCGTTTGTGGTGGGCGCCCTGGTGGCGGCGGGCACGATTTGGGAACTGCAACGTCGTTTTGCCCAGATGCGTCGCAGCATGGAAGAGGCGCGACGGGAACGGATCTTTACCAGCCAACTGCTCGAGGGAATGGTCAGCGCGGTTGCGGCGATCGATGAGCACGATTGCATCAGGAGTGCTAATGCGGCCTTCTTCCAGATTTTCCCTGGCGCCAGCGTGGGCGCTTCG
>DATKIS010000111.1:0-2865 GCA_035543975.1 Pyrinomonadaceae bacterium | reverse complement strand
CCGGGCTCCGCTACGAATACAACAGCGCACCCTTTGATGCTTTCGACCGTGCCAATCTGTACGACGCTGCTACCCGGTCCCTGGTCCGGGTAGGAACGGGCAGCATGCCTCGCGGCGGATACGAAGCCGACCAGAACAACTTTGCGCCGCGAGTGGGCCTGGCCTGGACCATCGGCGACGAAGGCAAGACTGTGGTGCGCGCCGGTTATGGAGTTTATTACGACACTTCGCCGCTGGCTCCGGGCGAAGCTCTTTACTTCAACCGGCCCTACTTCGATTTCAATCTGTTCTTCCCCCTGCAGGGTTTGCCGCTCACGCTCAGCGATCCGTTCCCGGCGTTTTTTCCGTTTGCCCTGCCTGACTCGGCTCAGGCTATTCAGCGTGACCTGCGGACGCCCTACATGCAGCACTGGAATTTGAGTGTCCAACGACAACTCGGCCGAAACCGCGTCCTCGAAGTTGCGTACGTGGGGTCGAAAGGAACGAAGTTGCTGACGGCACGCGACATCAATCAGCCCCGGCCCAGCGTGTTGCCGCCGGGCTTACCTTTTGTGCCGCGCCCGGTGCCGCAGTTTGACGAGATCAATCTCATTGAATCGCGCGCGAACTCAAACTATCGCAGCCTCCAGGCCCGACTCCAACAGAGGCTCTCAAACGGGCTTGGCCTACTCGCCTCGTACACGTGGTCGAGATCGATTGACGATGCTTCAAACTTCTTCCCGAGTGCGGGTGATCCAAACTATCCGCAGAACAGCTACGACTTTAAGGCCGAGCGGGGCCGGTCAAACTTTGATGTGCGTCACCGGCTATCGCTTAGTTACATCTACGACCTGCCCTTTGGCAAAGGCCGAAAATATCTGGCCGACAACGGCGGCTGGTCTAGTCTGTTGACTGGCTGGCAGACCTCGGGGATTGTCACGGCGCAAACCGGACGGCCGTTCACGGTGGCTCTCATCCGAGAGTTTGACAACAGCGGCACCGGATTCTCGGCCCTCGGCTTTGGTGCAAACGACCGGCCCAACCTGGTCGGCAATCCAAGGCTCAGCAATGGCGCGCCGGAACGCTGGTTTAATACCGCTGCTTTTGCTTTCCCGGCGGCGGGGACTTTCGGCAACGCCGGACGGAACATCGTGGACGGGCCGGGATACCAGAGCGTGAACGCTTCGCTGATCAAGAATACAAATCTCACGGAGAGCGTGAATTTGCAGCTGCGGGCCGAAGTGTTCAATCTCTTCAATCATCCGAATTTCAATTTGCCGGATAACTTTCTTGGTTCACCAACGTTTGGCCAGATCACTTCAGCCCGCGATCCGAGACACATTCAGCTCGGGGTGAAGCTGCTGTTCTAGTCGCCTGGCTTCACCCTTAAGAGTCCGATTTAAGGGGGCCGCGGAGCGATTTCATTAGCACCGTGGCTTCAGCCCGGTGGCCGCACTGGGGAATTCCAACCGCCAACCGTTTCAACGGTTTCGCCGTTAGGACAAACCGTTAAAACGGTTAAGGGACTCAAGGGCCGTCTCGATCACCGGGCTGAAGCCACGGTGCTAATGAGATCGCTTCGCGTGTTCAAATTTCCGTAATGTTCTGCAACAAGCTAAACATGGCGTCAGTTTCGAATGTTTTGTGCAACACCGCCCTGAACAAACGAAGCATGAGTCCAGCCGCCGAGGGCAAATCGATGAATTCCCGCAAGCTATTCACCCTCCTTCTCGCTTCGCTCCTTCTTTCCGCCACTGCCGCCGCCCAGGATTGGCCCCAGTGGCGCGGCCCCAATCGAGACGGAAATGTGAAAGGCGCCACCATCCCCGCGACGTGGCCCAAGGCGTTGAAGGAGCAATGGAAAGTTAACGTCGGCGTTGGTCACGCTTCCCCGGTCGTCGCCAATGGGAAGATTTATGTGTTTGCGCGACAAGGCGAAGAGGAAGTGCTGTTGAGCCTCGACGCGGCCACCGGCAAGGAGCTTTGGAAATCAAGCCAGCCAATCGCCTACGAAATGCACGAGGCCGCCACTGGCCACGGCAAAGGCCCTAAATCAACTCCGGTAATCTACAATGGCAACGTCTATACCTTTGGAATCTCGGGCGTGCTCTCCTGTCATGATGCAAGCACCGGGAAAGTGAAATGGCGCCAGGAGTTTTCCAAGCAGTTTCCCAAAACCTCCCCGCTCTTCGGCACCGCGATGTCGCCCATCGTTGATAGCGGACTTCTGATCGCGCATGTAGGCGGCCACGATAAAGGCGCGTTGACTGCTTTCGATCCGGAAACCGGAGCGGTGAAGTGGGTGAATGATCTCGACGGACCGGCCTATTCGTCGCCAATCGTGGTCACCCTCGCCGGCGTCCGCCAGCTCGTCAACTTCACCCAGGGCAACGTTATCGGCGTTGAGATCGCAAGTGGCAAACTGCTGTGGCAGCTGCCGGCCAAAAGCCGGTACGACGAAAACTCAGTCTCGGCGATCGCTTACAAAGACATGGTCATATTCGCTCGCGAAGGCCAGGGTCTGAGCGCGGTTCGCCTGGTCCAAAGTAAGATTAAGGATGGCCTCGATCTGGAAGCACAGGAAGTTTGGAACAACAAAGAGAACCAGATGTACTTGAACTCACCGGTCTTGGTGGGGAATACGCTCTTCGGAATGTCTCCGCTCAAGAAGGGCCAGTTCTTCGCAATTGATGCCGACACGGGCAAGACACTCTGGCAAGGCGCGGGCCGGATGGGCGAGAACGCTGCAATCCTTAACCTCGGAGGGAAGTTCCTCCTGCTGCTTCTCAACGACGCCAACCTGGTCGTGCTACCTACCGACGCAAAAGAGTATTTACCTGCTGCTCAGTACACCGTCGCCAAGAGTCCAACCTGGGCCCACCCGGT
>DATKIS010000110.1:0-2932 GCA_035543975.1 Pyrinomonadaceae bacterium | reverse complement strand
GTCAAATTCCAAGCTTCTCACAAGCTTCCTCTAGCGGTGTTCCGCTCTGACGGTCCTTTGCCTCGATGAGGCGTTCCTTCATCTTTTGACTCTTTAGCAGATACGCCGTCTCTTTTTCAGATTCAATCTCGCGCCACAATTCGATCGGTATGATGACAGCAGTAGGTTGGCCACTCTCATCCGATACGTATTGAATCTCAAGCATTGCACCCTCCAGGCAAACGCTCCCGCTCATGAATCGGGAGAACGAGGCGGGCCGGGCCCGCCTCTAAACTTCGAACTAAAACACCGACGTTACCGGTTCGGACTTGCCTGCGTGGCCGGCGTACCCGGCATTGGCATGGGCAACTTGCCATCAGCGTAGCGTGTCAACGCCAGGAAATCCGAATCGTTCCGCAGCGAGTCAAACACGGTGTCTACGCGGGCTTCCATCATTTCCTTCTCACGCACCGCATGGTAGCGCTCATATTCGAAGAAGTGTCGCTTGAGCAAGGCGAGAGCTTTCTCTCGTTGACCGTTCTGCGCGTAGATCCCGGCAAGGTTATACGACGCCGGCAACAGATTCATATTATCGCGGGCGATCTTCAGGGCCTCTGCGCCGCGCCCGGCAGATGACAGGAAAACGGCGGCGAAGACAATGTTGTAAGGATCCTTAGGATCCAGTTCAAGGGCCTTCTGGGTGTACTCACTACCCTTCGCCATTTCATGTTCTGAGTTCCAATAGACGGCCAGATTGCGGTAAGTCAGTGCCAGGGGAAACTCCTCGGAGGATTGTTCCATCAAGGCCAGTCCTTTCTTGAACTCGCCGTCGTGAATGGTCATCTTACCCAGTCCATGAAGAGCCACCGCCCGCGATAGCGGATCGGCATTCATGCTAAGGATCGCTTCGAAGGTGGTCCGGGCTTTGTCCCAGTCGCCGATGTTATGGCGATAGTTTTCGCCAAGGTACCGCAACGGCGCCGGATCCGCCGGGTCCATTTGGTGCGCCTCATTGTAGAGCTTGTTCGCGAGCATGTAACGGGCGCTGTTTTCGGCCACCAGGCCGCGTTCCATTATTCGTTGAATGCGCAGACTCCTGGCCGGTTCAAACACGGGCGAAGGTGAGTCAGCCGCATCTGCCACGGTCGCCTCTTCGCTGGCGCCGAGTTTCTTCAGCTCTTTCGCGGCCTCTTTGGCCTTCTTGGGAAACATACATTTCTGTTGGGCCACTGCCTGATAGAGCTTGATGGCGGCAGCACTATCTCCGGCGGCAGCCTTTGCTTTCGCGTCCGTCAGTTGCCCGTCGAGAGAGGCCTCACGCTGCTTCACTTCCGTAGCGACCACTTTTTCGAGTTCCGCAACCTTCAGCTTCCCGCCCTGGCTTTCAATCTTGGAAACCGGAGTGCCATCGGGCGTGGCCAGTACCGCCACGGGCAGCTGCGAGCTGCCAATCAACTTGTCTGCATTGGGAATCTGACTATCGGCAAACTCCATTGATACGCACTGGGTGGCGTAAAGCGAGAGCGGGCGCGAAGTGCGCAGGCTGGATTTTTGAATCTCTTCCTTAGAGGCTGGAAACCAATACAGGACGAGTCCTTTCGCAGGTGGATCTTTCGGACCGCGAACTTTCCACGGCACGTAATAAACTTCCGGGCCCGATCCGCCGCTGCCACCGCCACTCGGCATACCACCGCCCCCGCCACCACCGCCGCCGCCACACGTGGCCCAAGCCGGGGAAAGAGCGAAGAGCAACATCAGAAGAGTTGCCAGCGAGCGAGCAAAAGGGGACGGAAGGGGTGTTTTCATGGTGTTAATCCTCTGAAGAGATGAAGAATACTGGCGCCGGACACCAGGTACGCGATTCAACGTCTGGCGGGTTTCAAACTGCTTGATACCCCAGACGCCCGGACATCCAATGTGTGTTGTTGAACTGACTAGTATCAGACTACCCGTAATTCTCTAAAGTTGTCCGATGGCTTTATTTTTTGAGGAGCGCGCCTTGACTGTCGGGCTGCTGCCCAAACCACTCACTACGGCTTTTTAGCTTTCCACTCACCGAGGTCTTTTTCCAGACCGGAGGTATTGGCCTTGGCTGCTTTGCCCAGCACCAGCGCCTTGTCGCCGAGGGCGATAGCTTCCTGAGTCTTGCCGTCTGCCGCCAATAACCGGGCCTTTCTCGCGAGGTTTTGATAAGTCTCCTTTACCTTGATGGATTGATCCAGCCAGGCTCTGGCCTCAGTCAAGTCTGCTTTGGTCGGATTAGAGAAGAAGAAGTTTGCTGCCTGGAGTGGGGTGTTCCAGTCATCCGGCTTGGCTGCAGCGACGGCGGCGCGAGCTTTCGTAATGGCCAGGCCCATCACGTCCTTCACTTCGACAGTGAAAGGGACGTTTATCTTCTCCCAACGAATGTTGACCTTCGCCGAAGTCTCATTCACCGGCTCGATCGAATACTCCAACCATTCCTTGTTTTCGTTACCCCATTCCGGTTTCACTTTGACCCGGAGCGTGTCTTTGGTGGCGTCATATCGGAAGCTGCCCCATTGGTTGGCCACACTGTTGAAGATGATTGTCCACTCATCTTTATTGGGAACCGTGTGCAGGCTGTAGCTGCCGGCGGCGAGTTTCTGGCCATTGATCCATACCTCGTCGGTGGCCGTGAACTGCGTTGCTTCGTTGGCCCCGGTCCGCCAGGCATGGCCCCATGGCACTATCACCGCATCTTTAGGCCTGGCATTCTGGTCGTCCAGCGTCGCCTCTCCGGCGGCGGTTTGAGTGGGCAAGGCGTCACCCCAAATCTTGCGACCTTTGACCCCGGGCCGGCTGTAAGTGATGGTCAGGTCGGTAACACCGATCGTCTGCATGACACTGGCCTTCACACTCGGCCGGGGGATGTATGGCGGAGGCTGCGCGGCCGCGTATTGGGCGGTGCCGATCACCAGCAATAAGAGAGCGA